>JACCSD010000303.1 GCA_013813185.1 Burkholderiaceae bacterium | reverse complement strand
TACGCTCGAAAAATGTCGTCAGCCCGTCGTTGCGCACCGTGATCACCGTGCTGGCGCGCGTGCCGTAGCCGTTGGCGCGAATCTGGATCGACGACAGCGCGCGCTCCCATTCGTACGGAACTCCGGTGGACGGAAGCTCGATGTCGCGCGCGAGCTCTCGATTCTCCAGCAGTCGCATGAGCAGTTCGAGATCGACCCGGGATGCGATCGAGCAAGCAAAGCGCGCAACCGCGCGCGTCACTTTGGGCCAGGGTGTATCGAGCGCTGCGTTGGACAAACCATAAACGCCAGGCGCGAGCGAGCGGGCAGGCACGCCGCCGCGGTTCGTGAAGTAGTCGAGACGCGGCTCAGCGGCACCGTCAATGTTCCCCACCGGTCCAACGTCGCCCAGCAGCAAATTGAAACCGTTGTACGCGCTCATGCGCGCGGCATTCGATGCGAGCCACGTCGCCGGCGAATCAGGCGTTTGCAACGCCGACAGTACGAGCGTCCCGCGCGACGGCGCGTGTGGATTGCGTTCGCTCGGCGCGCGCACGTTGGTTAGTGCGGCAAAGCGCCCGCGACGCGTGATGCCGAGCCAGGTTCCGCCCGCTTCCTCGTCGTGACCCGCCAGTACCGACACGGCATGGCCCCACCACGCGGCCGGGCGAGTTCGACGCAGATAAAACTCGTCGCGATTGGCCGCCAGGATCAGCGGGTAATCCGGATGCGAGCGCCACGCGAAAACCATCAGGCACATCGAGCGTGCTTCCTACTCCGTCGGATCGAACAGCGCATACGGTAGCGGACGGACTGTCAGCCGCGGGCCGTCCGCGCCGCGCAGATGCAGCGAGCCCGATTCGAGCCGATCGATCGGCGCCTCGAACAACAACGCGCTGCCGCCCGCGGGCGACTCGGCCGCCATGACGACCGCGCCGATCGGCTGCGCGCCGCCGCTGTGAAAGATGTCGGCCGCGGATTCAACATCGGTCGCATCGACGTGCGCGATGTTCATGCGCCGCTTGAGCTTGCCCAGATACTGGCTGCGCGCAACGATCTCCTGCCCCGGATAGCACCCCTTTTTGAAATCGACGCCGCCGAGCACTTCGAAGTTGATCATCTGCGGAACAAATTTCTCCTGCGTTGCTGCAAAGATTGTAGGCACTGCCGCTTCGATTTCGCTCAACCACCAGAGCTTGCTGGAAGCTTGGGCCACCCTCACGGATGCCGCTAATGGCGTGTCTGTCGGCAACGTTAGCAAGAAGCGCGGCACGCCGTCGGGTGCCGGCAGCATCCGGTCGGCGCGGGCGGTACCGCTCAAAGCCGATGTCCAGGGTGACTCTGGAACCTCGAGCCCGGCGTGCGAGAGCAGGGCGGTGTCTTCGCCGAGCACCGCATACGTGGTCCAAGCGTCGCTGACATCGGTGACCTTTGCCTTTGCGCGCAATACGAACATCGACAGCCGCTTGACCACCGAACCAATGATTTCACGCGGCATGCGCAAGAACACGCCGTCATCGAGGCGCCATTGATGAAACGTCGCGAGCAAGCGGCCCTTTGGCGTGCAGTAGCCTGACAACTGCACCCGGTCGGGCGTCAACCGGGCTACGTCGTTCGTAAGCTGCGACTGCAGGAACGAAACCGCATCCGCGCCTGTGACCGAAACGACGCCAAGCTCCGGTAGCGCGATAAGCGCGGCTGAGTGAACAGGAGAGGCTGGGGTGGACACTAGAAATCTGCTGCGTGAATTTGGTGGTTAGATTAGTCCAAATAGGATGGCTGGGCTGCTGTCCTCGTGGCCTAGAATTCGACCATTGAAGGACATGGGCTGACTGATGAAGCTCGATATCGAGTGCGAACAGGAAGACGATGGCCGGTGGCTCGCGGAGGTGCCCCAGTTGTCTGGTGTCTTGGCATATGGGGATTCGGCAGACAGTGCGATGGCGAGAGCCGAGATTCTTGCGTTGCGCGTCTTGGCGGAGCGCCTTGAACATGGTGAGAGCCGTCCTCAGTCAATTTCAATCTCAATCGCCGCGGCGTGAGCCGATGGCCTTCCTGCAAGGCCCGGCGCGTTTTTGCGGCGCTTGTTTCGATTGGCTGGCAGGTCAAACGCCAGTCGGGTTCACACCGCACACTGGCGCGCGCCGGCTGGCCGGACTTTGTGTTCGCATTTCACGACGGCGAGGAAATCGGTCCAAAGATGCTGTCACGAGTCGCGAAACACACTGGCCTAACGCCGACAGATCTGTAGGCGCGCCACCTCGCTAGGCGATGAAGCGCGCGCGTGCATGGATCAGCGTGCTGCTGTTCGGCGGCCTTACGCTGTTTGCGGCGGGTTTGATCGGGCGCTGGTATTTGTTCGAGCGTCCGCTGCCGTTCAAATCGGAGCGCGTCGAGTTTCGCGTGGCGGCGGGCAGCTCCGTGCGCAGCATCGCGCACGCCGCGCAGGCTGCGGGTATCGAATTGAATCCGAACGCGATGGTCGCGGCAGCGCGCCTCACCGGCGCAGCTCAATCGTTGCGTGCGGGGCGCTATTCGGTCGAACGTGGCGTGAGTTTGGGCGGGCTGCTGGTCAAGTTGCGGGCCGGCGACGTCGTTCGCGAGCGCTTGACGCTGGTCGAGGGCATTGCGTTTCGCGAAATGCGGGCTTTGCTGTCGGCGCAAACACAGCTCAAGCAGGACTCCGCTCGCATGTCGGACGAAGGGCTGCTGAAGGCGATCGGCGCCAGCGAGACGCACCCGGAAGGATTGTTCGCGCCGGAAACGTACGTTTATGACCCCGGCACGTCCGATCTCGACATCTACCGGCAGGCGTATCGCGCGCAAGCGAAGCTATTGCACGAGGCATGGGCTAGCCGGGCGCCCGATATGCCGTATGCGAACCCGTACGAGGCGCTGATCATGGCGTCGATCATCGAGAAGGAGACGGGACAGGCGGCGGAGCGGGCGATGATTGGCGGAGTGTTCGTCAACCGCCTGCGGCTCCGCATGCTGCTGCAAACCGATCCTTCGGTGATTTATGGAATCGGACCGTCGTTCGACGGCAACTTGCGCAAGCGCGACCTGCTCGCCGATGGGCCGTACAACTCGTATACCCGTGCCGGACTCCCGCCGACGCCGATTGCGTTGCCGGGGCGCGCCTCGATCGAGGCAGCGCTGCGCCCGGCAAGCACGACGGCGCTGTATTTCGTATCGCGTGGCGACGGCACGTCGCAGTTTTCGGCGACGCTGGCGGAACACAATCGAGCGGTCGACACGTATCAGCGATGCTGCCGCCGATGACCGAGCGCGGCCGCTTCATCACGTTCGAGGGAATCGATGGGTCCGGCAAGAGCACGCATATCGATGCGGTGGCCGAAGCGCTGCGCGCGCGCGGCGTGACAGCGCGGTTGACGCGCGAACCTGGCGGAACACCGATCGGTGAATCGTTGCGTGAGCTGGTGATCAACCAGGCGATGACACGTGAGACCGAGACGATGTTGATGTTTGCGGCGCGCGCCGAGCATCTCGCGCGAGTGATTCGGCCGGCACTCGCAGCGGGGCAATGGATTCTGTGCGACCGCTTCACCGACGCCACGTATGCATATCAGGCCGGCGGCCGGGGTGTCGATGAGCGCAGCATCGCGGAGCTTGAGCAGTGGGTTCATCCGGATCTGCAACCGGATCTGACGATTCTTTTCGACGTCGCGCCCGAAGTGGCGGCGAAGCGTCTTGCGCGGGCACGGTCGGCCGACCGGTTCGAGGCCGAACCGATTGCGTTCTTCGGCGCAGTGCGAGCAATGTATTTGAAGCGAGCTGCGGCGAATCCTGCCCGCTTCGTCATCGTAGACGGCGAGCAGGCGCCCGAGTCCGTGCGTGAGCAGCTCGATCATCTAATGCGGCAATGGAACGGCTGATCCCGCTGCCGTGGCAGGAAGAGCTCTGGCCGCAGTTGGTGGGCTGGCGCGAGCGGCTTCCGCATGCGCTGCTGCTGCATGGGGGGCGCGGCATCGGGAAGCGGCATCTGGCGAAGTTGTTTGCGCAACTGCTGCTGTGCGAGACCCCGGTTGATGATGCCGCGCCGTGCGGTCACTGTGCCGGTTGCCAACTGGTGGCTGCCGATAACCATCCCGACCTGCGCTGGCTAACCCCGGCGGCGTCGATGCCGAATCGCGGTGATGCGGACGTGAACGGCGAGGACAGCCAGGTCGATCAATCCGAACCACGTTCGAGCAAAGGCGCAAAGCCGAGCCGCGAAATCGTGATCAACCAGGTACGCAAGATCAGTGAGTTTCTGTCGATCTCGTCGCATCGAGGCGGCCGGCGTGTCGTGCTGCTGATGCCGGCCGAGGCGTTGAATGCTCCTGCATCCAATGCACTGCTGAAGATGCTGGAGGAACCGCCGCCCGGCACGATATTTCTCGCTGTTAGCGATCAGCTCGATGCGGTGTTGCCGACGATTCTGTCGCGCTGCGTGTTGTTGCGTGCGCCGAGTCCGAGTCGCGCACAGGCACTGGCGTGGCTCAGATCGATCGGCGTTGAAGGCGCCGAGGCGCGGCTGGCGGAAGCGGGCGGCGCGCCGGTCGGAATCGCCGAAGAGATCGCGCCTGAACAACGCCAGGCGCTTGACCCGGGGCTGCACGAGGTGCTGCTCAAGCTGTTGGCTCGCGGGGCGGCGTTAACCGGGGCGCAGATCGTCAGCTCGGTACCGAAAGACATTGCTGTGGCGCCGGCGATCCGTCTGTTACAGCGGTGGGGATGGGACTTATTAGCGGAAAGGCTGGCGGGGCGCGTTCGTTACTATCCACAGCACCAGCGCGCGGTGTCGACTCTTGCGCGTGCGATCGAGCCGTCTCGGGTGGTTGACTGGGCGGCGGCACTGGCGCAAACACAAGCAGTCAGCGATCATCCGCTGAACGCGCGCCTGGTAGTTGAAAGCGCATTGCTCGGTTATGCCGAAGCGATGCGCCCCACGCGGAGTGACCACAGCTAGATGAACGACGGCGGCAAGGGCGGGAATGGACAGGCTGCAGCAGCAGCAGGCGGCGCGCGCCCGGCTGTGCTATCGCTGTCGATCAAGGAAAAGGCCGCTCTGTACGCGGCGTACATGCCGTATCTGAAAAGCGGCGGCATGTTCGTTCCGACCACGCGTCCCTATCAGTTGGGCGACGATGTGTACCTGATCCTGACGCTGCTCGACGATCCGACGCGCATTCCGGTCGCCGGCAAAGTCGTCTGGATCAGCCCTGCCGCGGGTGGCAGCAAAACGCCCGGAATCGGCGTTCACTTTCCTGCCGATGAGACGGGACTGAATGCCCGCAAGCGCATCGAGGACGCACTCGGCGGCGCCCTGAAGTCCGCGCGCCCGACGCATACGTTGTAAGACTCAGGGCGCCGGCCTGACGGCCCGGCAACACGAGTTTATGTACGTAGATTCCCACTGTCACTTGTCGTTTCCCGAGCTAGCGCAAGACTTGCCAGGCGTGTTGCACCGAATGCGCGCCAACAAGGTCGTCGCCGCGTTGAACATTTGCACGACCCTGGAAGAGTTTCCCGCTGTGCTCGCCGTAGCCGAGCAACACAGCCATATTGTCGCGTCGGTCGGCGTTCATCCCGATTATCAGGACACTGAAGAACCGACGATCGACCGCCTCACCGCGCTCGCCGATCACCCGAAGGTGGTGGCCATCGGCGAAACAGGGCTCGACTATTTTCGTCTGCGGGAGCCGCTCGAATGGCAGCGCGACCGGTTTCGCACGCACATCCGCGCGGCACGGCAATGCGGCAAGCCGCTGATCATTCATACGCGGGCGTCATCAGACGACACGATCCGGCTGATGAAGGAGGAGGGCGCGCAAGAAGCAGGGGGCGTCATGCACTGCTTCACCGAGTCGCTGGCGGTCGCGGAGGCAGCGATGGCGCTCGGCTTTTACATATCGTTTTCAGGAATCGTCACGTTCAAGAATGCGCGCGAGCTGCAGGAAGTGGCGCGTGCCGTCCCGCTGGACAGATTGCTGATCGAGACCGACTCTCCTTATCTTGCGCCGGTGCCGCACCGTGGGAAGACCAACGAACCCGGCTTCGTGCCGAAAGTCGCAGAGAAGTTGGCCGAGTTAAAGAAAGTGAGCGTCGACCAAGTTGCCGCTAGCTCGACGAAAAATTTCTACAATCTTTTCAAGGGCTTTAGAACTACAGCTTCAGAAGTATCGTAACTCCGCGCAGTCTGAGGCGCTTTATTAATCAATAGGTTGCCGCCGTCTCTTCGAGTGCTGCTTAAAGCAATCCGGTGCCTTGAAGGGCCTCCACAGTCGTTTGGGCAAGCTCCGCAATCTGGCCCGTCGCATTCTGGGCAGTTGAGCTGCTCGCACGTCCGGACCACATCGTTGCTCCATTTGCCGGATCGATCAGAGCGGTTTCGGCACCATACGCCTGACTCGCACGCGAACCACCGATCGGAAACGAGATCCCAATGCCGCCAAAGGATCGCCCCGAGCCGCCGCCGCCACCGATACCGACCGAAGGGCCGCTATCAACCGCCACCAGCTGGCCCGAGCTCAGCGTCATGCGAACTATCGCCCGCGCGCCGACGCGTTTGGCCGCTGCGAGGTACGGATCTGCTCCTGTAGGTGTGCCAGTCGCCGGCGAAAGCTGCGAGTTCAGCGTCGGTTTCGCACCTCGTGCCGAGACTGCCGCAGCCAGTTGATCTTCGCAGATGCGCTGCAGCGTCAAGTCCTGCGCTTCGCAGGCGACAAGTACCGAAGCGCCACGCACATTCCGGCCTTGATAGTCGGGATTAGTCCACTGGGCGTCCATGCGCGTCGAAGCGCACGCGGACAAAAGGACGGCTGCTGTCAGAGCTACCACCACGGCGGCAGGAAAAGGTAGGACTCGAATCGTTGTCTGCATGTGCACCTCGTACCAGACCTAGTGCATTTTCCATGCCGGCGCGGGTGGATTCCCGCCATCGGGTTGACCATAGGGTAAGTATGCGTCTCAAACGGACATGACGACAAATCGGTACCAACAAGCTGTCGCGCCCGTTGGACATCGGCCAGGCCGTATCGCGGCCCAAAACAGCAGACATCAACCGGCCGTGACCAAGCGCAAAGACAATGCACGTACCGATGCCTGAATGGCCTCGCATTGCTGCGCACCGCGACCATGCGATGCCAACCTAAGACAGCGTCTGGTAGTTCGGAGACACGATTTTTCCGACTAATTCAGATACAAACTGAGAAAGGCGAGTCAGGCTGGAGGCGACCGCGCCATCCAAGATTAAGGCCGCATATAGCATGACGGATTGAAGAAATGACATGCGATGAGACCCTACATGAAGCGACGGGAGGCCCGGCGAGTGCTGAGGCTCGAGCTCGGTGGCGACGGCGTGCGGGGACTCTAGTCAGCCCGTCCGTCTGGTCGCTGCCAGCTACCGCAGCAGAAACAGCGACAGTTGCGGCATAAAGGCCAGCAGCAGCGCGACCATGAGCATGGCCAGCACGAAGGGCACGGCCTTGGCGGCGATCGACAGCACGGGCTGGCCGGTTAGGCCGGAGATCACAAACAGGTTCAGCCCCAGCGGCGGGGTGATGAAGCCGATGCCCAGAGACGTCACCATGAAAATGCAGAAATGCACCTCGTTCATGCCGATGGACTGAGCGAGCGGCAGCATGATGGGTCCCAGGATCACGATGTTCGGCGTGCTCTCCATGATGCAGCCGGCGATCATGAATATGCCCAGCATCAGCAGGATGGTCAGCGTCGGGTCTTGGGTGAATGCGTTCACTGCGCCGACGAGGCTCTGCGGTACTTCGGTGATCGCCAGCACCTGCGCCAGCGGCAGCGCCACGGCGATGATGGGCACGATGACGCCGCAGACCTTGGCCGAACCCTCCAGCGAACCCGGAAAATCCTTCAACTGCAGCGTGCCCTGGAACACGCCGACCGCAATGGTGGTGACCACGGCGACGGCGGCGGCCTCGGTGGGTGTGAACACGCCGGAGTAGATGCCGCCGAAAATGATCGCCGGGATCAGCAGCGCGTGGCGGCCGTCCCACACGCTGGCCAGCCACGTGCGCAGCCGGAAGCGGCCACCGGAGCGCTCATGGCCGTGGATGCGGTTCATCACCGCGTTGGTCAGCATGATTGAAATCATGATTAGCACGCCGGGCACCACGGCGGCGAGGAACAACGTGGAGGTCGAGATGCCCAGCACCATGCCGATGATGATGTAGGCGATCGACGGCGGAATCAGGATGCCGGTGCAGGCGCCGGCAGCCACCAGCGCGCAGGCGTAGGCGGGCGGGTAGCCCTCTTTGATCAGCCTTGAAATCGTGATGCGGCCTACCGCCGCTGCACCCGCCGCATCCGAACCCGAGATGCAGGCAAAAAAACCGCAGCCCAGCACGCTGGAAGTACCCATGCCCGAGCGCACGCTGCCCATCGTGGCATCCGCGATGTTGAGCAGCTTGATCGACAGCCCGGTGCGCACCAGCAGATCCCCCGTCAGCACATAAAGCGGGATCGCGATCAGCGCAAATGAATCCAACCCGTGAAACACCGATTCACCGATCAATGACAGCGGCAGCGCGCCGGTGGTCCACAGGATCAACAGCGCCGTGACACCCAGCGCGACCCACACCGGCACCGCCAGCGACAGCAGCACCAGCATCAACAGCAGCGGGCCCAGCACGTTCCAGCCGAGTTCAGCCGTCGCAAAGGCCTCAGGAATAAACATGGCGGCGCTTAGTCGAACAAGCGTTTGCCGGCGCCGGGTGCGCGCCCGGCCCGCAGGTCAGTGACATCGCGCACGATGGACTGCGCGACCCTGAGCAGCACCAGCGCAAGACCCAGCGGCACCGCGAACAGCGTCCAGGCGCGGGATATGCGCAGCCCCTCGATTGCAGAACTGAATTGCAGCGAAGTCATGAAAAACTTCATCGAAAAATAAAACACCACCGCCGCAAAGCAGGCCATCAGCAGGTCACCCAGCAGCAGCACTGCCGCACACCACCGCGGCGGCAAAAACGTCAGCAGCACGTCGATGCGGATGTGGGCGCGGTCGCGCACCGCGGCCGCAGCGCCGATCCACACCAGGTAGATGAAGGTGTAACGCGCGGTTTCTTCACCCCAGATCGACGAATAACTCAGCACGAAGCGGCGCACCACCTCCACAAAAATCACCGTGACGATATAGCCGTAGAGCGCCAGCAGCATCCAGCGCTCGCCGTTTTCATCGAGCTGGGTCAGCCATTTTTTCATTGCGTGTCGATTGTCCTGTGGTGGGGGCAAGGCTGTGCGGCATGCATCGGCATACGCGGCAGACCGCGCGGATCAGCGATCCGTGGGCCTGTGCAAAGGTGCGTTGATCGTGCGCGGTCAGACGTCGTGCACGTAGTAGTCGCTGCGGGTGCGGGCTGCTTCGCGCATGCGCTCGAAGTTGTCCAGCGAACCCGCGAGCTTGGTCTTGGTCTCGTTCCATTCCGGGCGCTGGTAGCCGCAGGCATCCACCCACTGCTTGATCTCGGCGGGGGTGGGTACGTAGAACTTGACCCCCGCAGCGGCCATTTCGGCCATCGCGTAGGCGCGCGCGGCGGGCACCTGTGCCAGGTTCTGGTGGAAGGTGATGTCGCTGGCGAACTCGATGCCCTCCTGCACCTTGGGCGGCAGCTTGCGGAACCACGCGGCGTTGCACGAATAGATCTGCGAATCGGGCACCGACTTGTTGAAGGTCACCCACGACAGGATGTCCTTGAAGCCGTTGGAGTAGAGCGCGACCACGGCGGGGTCCAGCGCATCGGCCACGCCCTGCTGGATGGCGGAAGGCGTCTCGCCCCAGGCCACCGGCGTCGGGTTGGCACCGGCGAGACGGTAGAACTGCTGCAGGATTGCCGAGCCCGGCACCCGGAACTTGATGCCCTTCAGATCCGCCGGGGTTTTCAGCGGTGCATTGGCAAGGCCCTTGCGCGCGGCCACCGTGCGCGGATCGAGCACGAGATAGAGCAGCACCTTGAAGCCGCGCTCTTCGGCCTTTTTGTGGACGATGGATTTCCAGGCCTTGGACACCACCAGGTTGGCGAACTCCTGATTGAGGCCGCACCAGTACGGGATGTTGATCAGATCGACCTCAGGCGCAAACGGCGAGAAGTTCGAGATCGAGTGCTGCGCCGCCTGGAAAGTGTTGGCCTGCACACCCTGCGCGAGGGCCGAACCCATGCCGAGCTGGCCGGCAGGGGCGAGCTTCACGTAAATGTAGCCGTCGGTCGCGTTCTGGATGTTTTCTTTCAGGTTCAGCTGCATCAGCGGATACCAGCGCGAGGCGCCGATGCGGTACTCGGTGGCGATGGTCATGGTTTCTTTGGCGGCTTTCTGGCGCTGCTGCTCTTCGGCGGCGGTCTGCGCGAGGGCCTCCTTGCTGATCAACGTGCCACCCGCGGCGGCAGCCGCGGCCACGGTGAAACCGAATGTGCTGCTCGCGGTGAGGAACCGCCGGCGCTCAATCAGCGTTTGCTGCGCGAGTTCAGAGGCGGGCTTCTTGGTGAATTTCATGTCTATTCTCCTTGGATTGGCGGTTACGCCGAGGGAGCGCCACGTCAATCGTCGCGCCGGAAAAAAAGGTGTTCAGGATGGCGGTGGTGCGTCAGCACTGCGCGCCTGGTCGCGCCGCTCGGCGGCGAGCGAGGCCACGGCGAACAAGACGGCCGATGCAAACAGCAACAGGAATTCGGGCACGCGGTCGAGCAGCCAGGTGGCATCCCAATCGAAGGCGCGCGCGGCGCGGCGCAGGATCACATTGGTGCAGTAGAGGGCGAAACACGAGGCGCAGGCAAAAAGGGCGGCTGCCTCCAGCTTGGAGCGCGCATGGAGCACAGACTCGTTCATACCCCATCTCTTCCAGCACTGGACCAGCACGCGTTACCCGTATGATCAGCCCGGCACTGCGTGCCAGCCGCCTGGGGTTTTTGCGACTGCCGGTCAGTTAAGCAGACGTTAACTACAACGTGCATCGCTTACACCGTAAAGCCACTACGGCAACGATGTTCCATCTTCGCGGCACTGGATGTCAAGCCGCCGAAACTAGCGCTTCGAGTGGTACGACGAAGGCAAGCAGATCAAGGGCTACAGCCGATCAGTACCCGGGCGATCGCGTGGAATCGGACACGATGAAAATTCGAGCCGGCGTTTATCAATTCACTGCGGTTGACGATTGCAGTCGATTTCGCGTGCTCGGGCTTTACCCGCGACGCGCGTCGGGATTCACGCTGGCGTTTCTTGAACGAATGATCGAAGAGATGCCGTTTCCGATCCAGCGCGTACAGACCGACCGCGGCACCGAGTTCTTCGCCGAGCCAGTGCAGGACTGGCTCAGAGCGCACTGTCCACGCAACTGTGTTTTGTCACTCATAGAGCGTGGCCTCATGGTGTGCCGCTCAATAGCATCGTCTGATGCCAGCGACGGCGCGCAAATTGCGGAATACAGATCCCCGACTATTGTTCGGGTAACGCTTGGCCGCCTTTGAGACGCAGGGCGTGGCTGGTCACAAGAGGCGCTCGCGCTGGAAGCCGGTATGGCGCGCAGCTATGTCGGGGGCATCGAGCGCGGACAGCGCAACGTATCTTTGATCAACATCTGCCGACTAGCAGAGACCCTTTCAGTGCGGCCACGGTCGCTGTTGGGACTGCTAGCGTCGCGCTGAAAGAAGGTGTGAGCTCGGGAGCGCATTCAAGCGGTCATACGTTCCTTTGCTGAGCTGGTGGCCGCGCCAGGGATCGTTTGCACTAATTTCTTGAATTAATTCAAAGATTAAGCGCGTTACCTTAAAGCGAACAAGCAAGTTCATGCCCGTGGCTTTCCACGGTTCCCATTGCGGTGGCCACCCAGGAACCACGGCGTCTCAGGATGCCCGCACCATTACCACGCGCCAGCGTATTGGTATTGCGAACGCGAAACGGTGTAGGGGATTGCAGGCCAATCTGCTGGCAGGAACCAGTATCGCGAACGCGACTCAGAGGTCCAATTCACTATGCGCATAATGTGCATTATGTCAATTCACCGGAATTCCTCAATCCGCGGATCGTGGTCAATCCGATGGCGCGGGCGCTGCCGGTGACCGCCGACTAACGTGAGGGTCGGCTCATGGCCGGGTCTTGACTGTGAGCCCATGCGTGCGGGTTTCAGGTCAATGAGCGTCCGGATCCTGGATCGCGAGACCGAGATCATCGGCGACTGAATGCAACCGCTTGTCGCGCGTCCAAAGCCTCGCGTCATGGGTCAGTGCCACGGCCGCCGATAGATGCACGTCGACGTATCAGATCCCCTTGCCATAAAGGCTGTAGCGCTCGATTGAATCCGAGCGCCTAGTCGTTGTCCGCCGCGACGACGGTTGGAAGTTCCTGCAGCAGTTCTAGAACCGCCGAACGGTCGGACAGGGTTTCCACAGGCGATCTCGCCAACTACGAACGGATGCGTGACCACCACACCGCGTTCGAGCAAGACGGCGAGCCGCGAATCGCCTCGGCGCAGGTGGTCGACCCATACCGAGGTGTCGACCAGTATCAAGAGGCGGCGCGCTGGCGTCGGCGCGGCGGCGCCTTCAAGTCGCGCTGCGTTCCGCCGAGTCGCGCGAGACGCTTCGCGCGTTCACGTTCGATCAGGGCCTTCAATCCCTCACGCACCATGGCCGACCGGTCGAGGGAACCGGTCAGCTTGGCAGCCCTCGCGAGCAACTCGTCGTCGATGTTGATGGTGGTTCGCATACGCGGCAGTCTCCT
>JACCSD010000292.1 GCA_013813185.1 Burkholderiaceae bacterium | reverse complement strand
TGGCGATCTCGGATGAGATCTCGCTGACGACCTCGAAAGATGTGCTTGAAGCCATTGCCGAGGGCGGTGGCCCCGACAAGGTGTTGGTCACGCTCGGATATTCCGGGTGGGGCGCCGGTCAACTCGAGAGTGAAATTGCGCAAAATGCGTGGCTGACGGTCAATGCCGCGCCGCAGATCATCTTCGACGTCGCCGCCGTCGACAAATACGATGCTGCGCTCCGGCTGCTCGGGGTCAACAGCTCGCAGCTGACGGGGCACGCGGGTCATGCGTGACCGCGCAGGTCGTGCAACCGTCCGCTCCTTTATCCGTCCTCCCTTCTTTGCCTCACCTGGTTTGATGATCGACGGCGCGGTGCTGGGGTTCGACTTCGGCGCGCGGCGCATCGGCGTGGCGATCGGCAACCGCCTGACCGGTCACGCGCGGCCGTTGACTACGATTGATGCCGTCGACACCGAAGCGCGTTGGAACGCAGTGAACGCGGTGATCGATGAGTGGCAGCCGGTGGCACTCGCGGTCGGAATCCCGCTGCACCCGGACGGCGCGCCGCACGCAATGACCGCGCGTTGCGAACGCTTTGCGCGCCAGCTGGAAGGCCGTTATCGCCTGCGGGTCCTGCGCGTAGACGAACGCTACAGCTCGGCGGTGGTTGAGCACGAGGGCGATGTCGATGCGGCGGCAGCGGCCGTCATTCTTCAGCAATGGCTCGACGGCGGTGCAGGCGATGCTTGAGCTTGACGCCGAGGCGATCTATCGGCAGCTCGCGCGCCGGGCGCGTGAGCACTACGCCGACAAGCCGCTTAACCTCGTTGGCGTACACACCGGCGGCGTCTGGCTGGCTGAACGCCTCAAGCGGGAGCTGAATGTCGAAGCACCCGTGGGCATTCTCGACGTCTCGTTTTATAGAGACGACTTCGATCAATCCGGGTTGAAGTCTGCAGTGCGCCCGTCGCAAATCGCGTTTGATGTGGCCGGCAGCCATATCCTGCTGGTCGACGATGTGCTGAACACCGGGCGCACGGTGCGTGCCGCGATCAACGAAATTTTCGATTACGGCCGGCCGGCGAAGGTCGACCTGGCGGTGCTGATCGACCGCGGTGGCCGTGAGCTGCCGGTTGCAGCGAGCATCGTCGGATCGACAATCGAACTGCCGGCCTCGGTCAGCGTCGTACTGACGCGCGACGACGATGACCGCCTGCATCTGACGATAGAGGAGCGCGGTGTCGACTAGCAGCAGCCGCAATCCGCAGCTCAATCGGGAAGGCGAGCTGCATCATCTGCTCGCCATCGACGGCCTTCCGCGCGTGGTGATCGAACGCATCTTGAGCACGGCCGACAGCTTCATCAACATTGCCGAGCGCGAGGTGAAGAGCGTGCCGCTGCTGCGCGGCAAGAGCGTGTTCAACCTGTTCTTCGAGAACAGCACGCGCACGCGCACGACGTTCGAGATCGCGGCGCGGCGCTTGTCTGCCGACGTATTCAACCTCGACATCGTGCGTTCGAGCGCGGCCAAAGGCGAGTCGCTGCTCGATACGATCAACAACCTGACGGCGATGCAGGCCGACATGTTCGTCGTGCGGCATGCGACCAGCGGCGCGCCGTATCTGATTGCACGTCATACGAGCGCGCACGCACCGCATATTCATGTGATCAGCGCCGGCGACGGACGGCACGCGCATCCGACGCAGGGGCTGCTCGACGCGTACACGATCCGGCACTACAAGAAGGACTTCAGCAACCTGATCGTCGCGGTGGTCGGCGACATCCTGCATTCGCGAGTGGCGCGCTCCGACATTCATGCGCTGACGACGCTCGGCGTGCCTGAAGTGCGCGCGGTCGGTCCACTAACGTTGTTGCCGGCGGGGCTTGAGCAGATGGGCGTACGCGTGTGCACCAAGTTCGACGAAGGGATTCGTGATGCCGACGTGATCATCATGTTGCGGCTGCAGAGCGAGCGCATGCGCGGCGTGCTGTTGCCGTCAGCCGCCGAGTATTTTGCAAACTATGGGCTGACCGCCGAAAAGCTCTTGCTGGCGAAGCCCGATGCGATCGTGATGCACCCGGGGCCGATGAATCGCGGCGTCGAGATCGACTCGCACGTGGCCGACGGCGCCGCCAGCGTGATCCTGCCGCAGGTGACGTTCGGTATTGCGATACGCATGGCGGTGTTGTCGATCGTCTCGTCATCGGCGCGCATGCAATGAGCCCTACGCCCGGCCGCCCGAAGGAGGGCTCGCTCCCGCTTGGCGGGACGGCGCGCAGCGCCCAGGGTGCATCCACCAATATTGCAATCGTCAACGGGCGCGTGATCGATCCGGCGACCGGGTTCGACCAGGTAGCAGGCGTTTACATCGCGGACGGAAAGATTGCTGCCATCGGGCGAGCGCCGGAGCACTTCAAAGCTGACCGCACGCTGGATGCGCGAGGGCTGATCGTTGCGCCGGGGCTGGTCGATCTGTGCGCGCGGTTGGGCGAACCTGGTCACGAAGGCGCGCTGAAAGTCGAGATGAAGGCGGCGTTGGCAGGCGGTGTGACCAGCGTTGTATGCCCGCCGGACACCGATCCGCCGCTCGATGAGCCCGGGTTGGTCCGGATGCTGCGGCAGCGTTCGCGCGAATCGGCGGGCGCGCGGACCTATCCGCTCGGCGCCCTGACGGCGGCGTTGAAAGGCGAAGCATTGGCTGAAATCAAGACGTTGTCGGAAGCAGGATGCGTCGCATTCATGCAGACGCGCAGCCTGCCGCACGATAACTCGGTACTGCTGCAAGCCATGCGATACGCAAAAACCTTCGAGCTGCCGGTTTGGCTGCGGCCGGTGGAAGATACGTTGGCAGGCAGCGGCGTTGCCGGCGCAGGCGCCGTGGCTGGCCGGCTGGGGTTGCCGTCCGTGCCCGTCGTCGCCGAGACGGTGGCGCTGCATACGATTTTCGAGCTGCAGCGCGCGACCGGCGCGCAGATTCATATCTGTCGCCTGTCGTCGAGCGAAGGCATTGAATTGGTCCGGCAAGCGAAGCGAGATGGCCAACTTGTCACCGCCGACGTCGCTATTCATCACGTGCATCTGATTGATGTCGACATCGGTTACTTCGATCCGAACTTCCGCCTCGACCCCCCGTTGCGCGGCGCGCGCGATCGCGACGCGATCGTGGCCGGACTCGCCGACGGCACGATCGACATCATCTGCTCCGACCACGCTCCGATCGGCGAAGACGACAAGCTACTGCCGTTCGGCGAAGCCGAGCCTGGCGCGACTGCACTCGAAACGCTGCTTTCATTGACGCTCAAGTGGGCGGCCGAAAACAACGTGCCGTTGGTTCAGGCGCTCAGCAAAATTACAAGCGGCCCCGCTGAAATTCTTGGCAAGGGCTCGGCAAAGGGGCGGCTGACCGTCGGCGCGAAGGCCGACGTTGTCGTTTTCGATCCGACTGCACATTGGGTGGTGGGCGTTGAAACATTGGTAAGCGCGGGGAAAAACACACCGTTTGCCGGCTACGAGCTGGAAGGCCGCGTCCGCTACACGCTGGTAGGCGGTGAAGTTCGCTACGAAGCAGCAAGCCCTTGTTAATGATGCGGTGGCTGCTGGCACCGTTGCGCGCGGTGCTGTTCTCAGCGCACGTGTTGCTCGGCGTTGCGATTGTGCTGGTGATTTTTCCGTTTGCCGGGCAGATTGCACGCAACCGTATCAATCGCACTTGGTCGCGCATTCTGATCGCGCTCTCCGGCGCGCGCGTCGTCGCAAGTGGGGTAGCGATTGCCCCGCAGTTGCAGCGCGACGGCATCGATCCGTTGTCGACCGGCCGCCTGGCATTGGCCAATCACGTGTCGTGGATGGATATTTTTGCCATCAATGCGGTGCTTCCGAGCCGTTTTATTGCGAAGGCCGAGATCGGCCGGTGGCCGCTGCTCGGCGTGTTGGTGTCGCGCAGCGGCACGCTGTACATCGAACGCGGGCGGCGCCACGCGGTCGCGGCGATGAACAAGACGGTTCGCGACCATTTGAAACTCGGCGAAACGATTGTCGTAT
Organism: Burkholderiaceae bacterium; assembly: GCA_013813185.1. GTDB lineage: Bacteria > Pseudomonadota > Gammaproteobacteria > Burkholderiales > Burkholderiaceae_F > JACCZX01. The sequence continues at coordinate 2,279 of JACCSD010000292.1, read as the reverse complement.
TTGCGGAGGGAACGACGACCGACGGCAGCCAACTGCTGCCGTTCCACTCGAACGTGATCGCGCCTGCACTCGAGGTCGGCGCTGCGATATGGCCGCTCGCGATTCGCTATACCGAGCGCGGCAAGCGCTCGGCTGCTGCCGCATTTATCGGTGAAACGGGATTGTTTACTTCACTGGCGCAGATATTGGTGGCGGACCAATTGATTGTCGAGGTCACCGTGTTGCCGCCCGTTTCGACGAGCGAAGCGGCGGACCGGCACAGCATCGCGCGCGCCGCGCGAGCTGCGATCGCGCAAAAACTGGGATTCGAAACCTAGCCGCTCAACCGCGGCCGCGGTCATTCCTCTGCCGTTTGTGACTCCGGACAGTCGCGCTGAAATAGCGCGCGGTCCTGCAGCCGGAGTGCAGTGAGCTTGCCGCCCCACACGCATCCCGTATCAAGCCCGATCACGTTGGAACGTGCCACCAGGCCTTCGGCCGACCAGTGACCAAAGACGACCGGCGTGTCGCGCGTCACGCGCTGCGGATGATCGAACCATGGCATATCACCGCGCGGCGCGTCGCTCGCCTCGCCTTTGTGTTTGAGGTTCATCGCTCCGTCGGGCGACACCAGGCGGACGCGGGTGAGCGCATTGACGACGCAGCGCAACCGATCGTTGCCGGTCAAATCGTCGCTCCATCGACGTGGCTCATCGCCGTACATCTGGCGCAGGAAGGCGTTGTCATCATCCGCCGCCAATGATCGATGAACCTCGTCGGCCAGCGACAGCGTTTGCTCAACCGTCCACGGCGGAAGCACACCGGCGTGCACGAACAGCACCCCCTCTTCAAAATGGGCCAGCGGCCGGCTGCGTATCCACGCGAGCAGCTCGTCGCGATCGGGAGCGTCGAGCACTTCCTGCAACGTATCGCCGTCCTTCAAACGCCTCACCCCGGCTGCGACGGCGAGCAGATGCAGGTCGTGATTGCCGACCAGCGCGACGGCCTTGCCGTGCTCGACGCGCGTTTTGACGTGACGCAGCGTTGCCAGCGATTCGAAACCACGATTGACAAGATCGCCGACGAAAATGTAACGATCCGCAGCCGGCAATTGGGCAGCAAGTTGCCTGAAGCTTGACCAGCACCCTTGCAGATCGCCGATCACATAGGTTGCCATCAGGGAGCAGACCGCCTTGTTAGCATGCGGAGTTGATGTGAACGCATCCGAGTCCTGGAGCAACAATGAAGCCCGTACGCAAGGCAGTCTTTCCGGTCGCTGGACTCGGCACGCGGTTTCTGCCGGCGACCAAGGCAATGCCCAAGGAAATGCTCCCGATCGTCGACAAGCCGCTGATTCAATACGCGGTCGAAGAGGCTGCCGCCGCGGGTATCACGCAGATGATATTCATTACCGGCCGCAGCAAGCGTTCTATTGCGGATCATTTCGATCGCGCGCCCGAGCTCGAGGCTGAGCTTGCGGCCAAGGGCAAGTACGAGTTGCTTGAAGTGGTGCGCAATATCTCGCCGGAGACGGAGAGCTTCATTTACATCCGTCAGTCCGAACCGCTCGGGTTGGGACACGCGGTCCTGTGCGCGGAAGCGGTTGTCGGCGATGAGCCGTTCGCAGTGATTCTCGCCGATGACCTGATTGATGCAGAGCAGTCGGTGATTGGGCAGCTGGTTGACGCGCGCAAGGCGCGCGGCGGGGGAAATGTGCTGGCGGTAGAAGACGTACCCAGTGTAGACACCGAAAAGTACGGGATCGTCGGCAGTGAGCCCATCGACATCCGAACTTCGCGTGTATCGCATATCGTGGAAAAACCCGCAACGGATAAAGCGCCGTCTACGCTGGCCGTAGTTGGCCGCTATGTTCTCGAGCCCGAGATCTTCGAACACCTGCGATCGATTCCACGTGGTGCCGGTGGCGAAGTTCAGCTGACCGATGCAATCGCGGGCATGTTGGGCTCTGATACGACATTCGCGTATCGCTACGTCGGAAGGCGGTTCGACTGCGGCACGAAGCAGGGATTTATTTCTGCGACGCTGCACTTTGCGAGGATGGCGGGGTATTCGGTTTAGCTTGCAGTGCGCCGAATCATTCGGGTTAGGACTTATCGGCCGTAATATTCTGCGTACCACTGCGCGAACCGCGGCAGCCCCTCGTCGATCGTTGTCGTTGGTACCCAACCGTATTCGCGAGATAAATCGGAAATGTCGGCGAACGTTTCCTTGACATCGCCAAGTTGCATCGGAAGAAATTGCATCTCGACCTCGCGGCCTAGCGCGTTGCTCAGCACTTC
>JACCSD010000285.1 GCA_013813185.1 Burkholderiaceae bacterium | reverse complement strand
ACTTCACGATCCACGCCGGTGTGCGGCTGCCGTTCATTCCGATGACGGCGAAGCGCCTGACCGGCATCGTGTCGCGCGGCGGCTCGATCATGGCCAAGTGGTGCCTTGCGCATCACCGCGAATCGTTCCTGTACGAGCGATTCGAAGACATCTGCGAGATCATGAAGGCGTACGACGTGTCGTTCTCGCTCGGCGATGGCCTGCGCCCGGGCTCGATTCACGACGCGAACGATGAAGCGCAAATGGCCGAACTCGCCACGCTCGGCGAACTGACGACGATCGCGTGGAAGCACGACGTGCAGACGATGATCGAGGGCCCGGGCCATGTGCCGATGCACCTGATCAAGCACAACATGGACGAGCAACTGCGGCTATGCCACGAAGCGCCGTTCTATACGCTGGGGCCGCTGACGACCGACATTGCGCCCGGCTACGACCACATCACGAGCGCGATCGGTGCCGCGATGATCGGCTGGTACGGCACCGCGATGCTGTGCTACGTGACGCCGAAGGAGCATCTCGGGTTGCCGAACAAGAAGGACGTCAAGGACGGGATCATCGCGTACAAGATCGCAGCGCATGCGGCCGATCTGGCGAAAGGCCATCCGGGCGCGCAGCTGCGCGACAACGCGTTGTCAAAAGCGCGCTTCGAGTTCCGCTGGGACGATCAGTTCAACCTCGGTTTCGATCCGGACACGGCAAAGGACTTTCACGACGAGACTTTGCCGAAGGATTCGATGAAGACCGCGCACTTCTGCTCGATGTGCGGCCCGCACTTTTGCTCGATGAAGATCACGCAGGATGTGCGCGAGTACGCGGCGAAGCAGGGTGTGTCGACGGACGAAGCGCTGAAGCAGGGCATGCAAGAAAAGGCGATCGAGTTCGTCAAGAGAGGCGCGGAGATCTATCACCGCGCCTAGGCGCCTTTCGTCCAACTGGCTGTTGCACGCTGTTACAAGCGGGACGTTGAACCGTCTGCGCTGCGTACAATCTTTTGCTCTCCCAGCCGTTGAATCAAGACCTTGAAGAACCAGAAGCTCGTTGTCGGCGCGTTAGTGCTCGCCTTGGTCGCCGGCGGCGGCCGGTATTGGTGGTCAAACCGGCAGGCGGATGCGCCTGCGTATCGCACCGCGAAGGTCGAGCGCGGGCCGATTACAGCGACGGTTTCGTCGACCGGCACACTGAATCCGGTGACATCGGTGCAGGTCGGCACGCAGGTGTCCGGACAGATTCAGCAACTGTTCGTCGACTTCAATTCGCCGGTCAAGAAAGGCGAGCTAATCGCGCGCATCGATCCTGAGACGTTTACGTATCGCGTTCGGCAGGCCGAAGCTGATCTTGAGTCGGCACGCTCGAGCGTGGGTCGCGCGCAGGTTGCGCAGGTTATAGCCAATCGTGACCTGGCGCGCACAAAGGAGCTCGTGGCGCGCAACTTTGTCTCGCCAGCCGAGCTCGATCGTGCGCAATCGACGTTCGATCTTGCCGCTGCCGAGGTTCGCACCGCACAAGCCGTCGTGCAGCAGCGCGCTGCGCAGGTGGCCACTGCCCGAGTCGATCTGTCGCGTACCGAAATCCGTGCGCCGGTAGACGGCGTCGTGATCAAACGCAGTGTCGACGTCGGGCAGACGGTTGCGGCGAGCCTGCAGGCACCCGAGTTGTTCGTGATCGCCAAGGACCTGCGCGACATGCAGGTCGACACATCGATCGATGAGGCAGACGTTGGCCGCATCAAGATCGGCCTGCGTGCGACGTTTAGTGTCGATGCGTTTCCGGGCCGGCAGTTCTCGGGCGAAGTACGCAGCGTGCGTAAGGCGGCTCAGAGCGTGCAGAACGTTGTCACGTACATCGCGATCATCTCTGCGAACAACGAGCGCGGAGAGTTGCTGCCGGGAATGACGGCCAACGTGCGCATCGTGACCGACACGCGCGATTCGGTGCTGAAAGTCCCGAACGCGGCGCTTCGCTTTCGGCCAGCGGGGGAGAGCGCGGCCGCGAAAGGCGGTGTCTCGAAGAACGACGACCGCGGCAAAGCAATGCAGGGCGCGGATGCCGGCGCAGGCAAGGGCGGCGCGGCTGGAGGCCAATTGAATCAATTCCGCGAGCGAATCGTCAGCGAACTGAAGATGGACGCCGATCAGCAACAACGCCTCGACCCGATCTTTGCCGAGATGCGAAACAAGTTCATGGGCCTGCGCGATCTGCCCG
>JACCSD010000283.1 GCA_013813185.1 Burkholderiaceae bacterium | reverse complement strand
CGCCACCCGCGGAATTCGAAGGCGTCATGCTGGCCAACGAAGTGCTCGACGTGATGCCGGTCAAGCTATTCGCGAAGCGCGGCAGCGAAACGTTCGAGCGCGGCGTGATGAGTCGATCCGGCGGCTTCGCATTGGATGAGCGCCGCGCGGGCGACGATCTTGCGGCAGCGGTGGCCACCATCGAAAGCGAGCACGGCGCATTTCCCGACGGTTACGCGTCCGAAGTGAACCTGATCGCCGAAGGCTGGATGCGGTCAAGCGCGCAATGGCTTGCACGCGGGGCGCTGCTGGTCATCGACTACGGTTTCCCGCGGCGGGAGTACTTCCACCCGCAGCGGTTGATGGGCACGGTCATGTGCCACTTTCGGCATCACGCGCACAGCGATCCGTTGTGGATGCCGGGGTTAAACGACGTGACCGCTCACGTGGATTTCTCTGCCATGGCGGCGGCGGCGCATGCCGCCGGGCTGGATGTGCTCGGGTACACGTCGCAAGCACACTTCCTGCTCAACTGCGGCGTGCTTGATGAACTGCAGGCGCAACACACGGCTCGGAACTCGGGCGCGCTGCAGCGGCTGGTGTCGGAAGCTGAAATGGGCGAGCTGGTGAAAGTCTTGATGGTCGGGCGCGGGGTGCAGGGACCGCTGATCGGGTTTGCGCGCGGCGATCGTCTGCACACGCTATGACGAGGTGGCTGCGTGAACAAGATGGCTGCGTGAACAAGGTTGCTGCGTAAACTGCCGCGCAATGAAATGGCTGTTGACGACCTTCATTGCATTGCTGGTGCTGACGGCGCTGCAGCCTTGGCTAAGCCGGCTCGGCATCGGCCGTCTGCCCGGCGATCTGCGCTTCAAGCGCAACGGGCGCGAATACGTGCTGCCGTTTACCAGCACGATCGTTCTATCGCTTCTGCTAATCCTGCTGACGCAGCTGGTTTGAGGGCCTGTTCACCCTAAAACGTGAGATGCCTTGGGTCGCAATGCGGATGGCTGCGCGAAGAGCGGCGCTGCCGAATGGTGGTTCCATTCGCAAGCCGCTCGCCAAAGCAGACGCCGCATTCGACCCAACCCGGAGGGAAAGGCCGCTTGCGGGCGCATTGCGTCGTTGTCGCTGCGCTGATTGGTATGCACCAACGGCGCTCGCGACGTCTAGCACTGCATCCCGCAATCGACCTTTCGCACTCACGTTTTAGGGTGAACAGGCCCTACAGTCGGCGGACCGCCCAGTTCGCGGCCCACGGCGACGATGCGCGCCTGCCTGACCGCGCGTTGAATCTGAGTCGGATCATTGCGGTGCAAACTCGCGAGCGCGCCGGCATCGACTTCGGCTGCCACTCGCAGCGCTCGCCGGAAGCGTTCGGCGGACACGTCGGCCGCCGCTTCAAACGCCTGCAACAGCCATTCGAATCTTTCGGGCCGGCGGAACGCGTCGCTGCGCTCGAGCACGTCGACGAGCGCAGCCGAGGTCTCGGCATTTTTCAGCGGCTCGCGCAGCTCCACCAGTAGCCGCGCAAGTTGCCCCGCATCTTGCTGCACGCGCAGCTTGCCCAGAAAGTCGGCAACCGCACGCGACGACCGACACGCGCCGGCCAGAACTGCGAAGCGCGACGGCAGCACCAGTTCGCATTGCGCGGCACGGTCGAGCGCGGCACTGGTGGGGCCGAGGTCTTCAAGCTCGGCAAACAATCGGTCGATCAGCCCGCATGAGACGAGCACATTCAACATTTGGGAAGGCTTCGTCTCCATCAGCCCGCGCGAAATTTCCTGCATCACGCGTTCCGGCACGAGCGCATCGGCCTCGCCGTTGCGCACCATCTGGCGCATCAGCTGGGCCGTTTCCGGCGCCACCTTGAAATTGGGAAAGCGCGCTGCGAAACGTGCGACGCGCAATATGCGCACCGGGTCTTCGACAAATGCCGGACTGACGTGGCGCAAGATGCCGGCGTCCAGATCGCGCTTGCCCTGATATGGATCGATCAGTGTGCCGCCATCGTCGAGCGCCATCGCGTTGATCGTCAGGTCGCGGCGCGCCAGGTCCTGCTCGAGCGTGACGTCCGGCGCGGCGTGCGCGACGAATCCCTTGTAACCGGGCGCCGTTTTGCGCTCGGTGCGCGCCAGCGCGTACTCCTCGTGCGTCTCCGGATGCAGGAACACCGGAAAATCCTTGCCGACCGGCTGGTATCCGAGCGCCGTCATCTGCTCCGGAGTCGAGCCGACCACGACCCAATCACGGTCGGTTTCCAGCGCTGCGTCCAGATCGCCCATATGGCGGCGGGCGCTGCCGAGCAGTTGGTCGCGTACAAAGCCTCCGACCCGATACGCTTTCAACTTTGGACCCTAAGTCTCGATCGTTTCAGGTTCCGCTTTGGCCGCTGCGATCCACTGCTGCATTGCCGGCAACGCCAATACACTTTCGGAATACGCGGCGAGCAGCGGAGAAAGCTTGACGCCGTAGGTGGCAAAGCGTGTTACCACCGGCGCATAGAACGCATCGGCGATCGAAAACCTTCCGAACAGCATCGGGCCGCCTTGAGCCAGGCATTCGCTCCACACCGAATGAATGCGTGCGACGTCGGCCGCGACTTCCGGGCGACGAAGAGCGGCTTCCCCTTTGTCCGCGTGCCGCGAGCGGATATCCATCGGCATACTTGTGCGAAGAGCGGCAAAGCTCGAGTGCATCTCCGCCACCACCGAGCGTGCGTGAGCGCGTGTCTTCATATCGCGCGGCCACAGGCTTGCAGCGCCGCCATCCCGCTCGCTGACCTTCTCATTGATGTATTCGCAGATCGCGAGCGAATCGAACACGGTCAAGTCGTTATCAATCAGGCACGGCACGCGTCCGCTCGGTGAATAGCGGAGAATTTTTTCGCTGGTTTCCGGGCGATGCAAAAGAACGTCGGTCTCGCTGAATGCAATTCCGGCCTGTTTCATCGCCAGCCACGCGCGTAGCGACCACGACGAATAGTTCTTGTTGCCGATCACTAAAGTCACGCTCATTGAGGTTTTCCCGTCATCCCGCCCCGATAAACGGGCTCGATTTCCTTGATGTTCTCGCGAAACATCGTTTCGTACTCGTTGCGAAAATATGCGGCTGCCGCATCGAGCGACTGTTCATGGTGCTCGTCGCTGGTCAGCCAGTTGAACGCGTTATAGCGTGCCGCCGCGTACATCAGCACCGCGCGCACCCAGTCGGGCGAGAACTGCTCGCCCATTTCGTTGGCAAGCGTGACAAAGCGGTCGGCCGCTTCCAGAAAGTCATCGGGGATTTCGTATTTCTGCGTGGCCATGCAGTTTCTACCTAGCGCCCGGCGCGAGCGCGATACAGCCCGAAGCGGCTGCGAGCGTGGGTGCGCGCCAGATACGCCGGCGCTTCGGCTTCCAGCGGAGTCATTTGGATGGCGAGCTCGGGTGCGGGACGGAACGGCTGCTCGGCAGCAACGTTGTCGACCTTCATCGAATCGAGATTGTCGCGCGACATTAACGGCTCGCCGGGCAAGATCTCCATCAGCATCGCTTGCACGCGCGCCAAGGCGGCGGGCAGGCCGATAACGGGACGCGGATGTCCACTCGCGGACGCCGCAAAGGCGACCAGTTCGCGCAGCTGATAAACCTGCGGACCGGCAAGCTCGTAGATGCGTCTGAAGGTGGCGCGCTGGTCGAGCGCGTTGACGAACGCGTCCGCCACGTCGCCAACCCAGACCGGTTGGAACCGCGCGTCCGCGCCGCCAATCGGCAGCACCGGAAAGAATTTCGCGAGCGTTGCAAACAAATTCAGGAAGTTGTCTTCGGGCCCGAACACCACCGAAGGGCGGAAAATAGTCCAGTCGAGCGGTGAAGCTTGAACGACCGCGTCGCCGTCGCCCTTGCTGCGCTGATACATCGATGGACCTTTTGAGTCGGCGCCCAGCGCGCTCATGTGCAACAGGCGGTCGACGCCGTGCGTGCGGCACGCTGCGACGATGCGCCGCGGCAGCTCGACGTGCGACGCGGCAAATTCACGCCCGTACGGCGAGCCTTGCGAACTATGCAGAACGCCGATCAGATTGATCACTGCGTCCTTGTTGCGCACCAGGTTGCTCAACACTGCCTCGTCATGCACGTCGCATTCGACGACATCGATCGTCGGCAGCAGGATCAGATCGCGCGCCCGTGCACGCCGCCGGGTCGGCACAGTGACTCGCAAGCCGCGCGCAGTCAGCCGCGCGACGATGTGGCGTCCAATGAAGCCGGCGCCGCCTATGACCAGGATGTTTGAATGCTGCATTCGCGCGCGAATTCTATGCCGTAGCTCTCTTGATCGAGGTGCATGCTGAGTTGGTCGCAGTGCGCAAGCGGCGGGCGGCGCCGCGCTGCCTGGGCGTCGGTCCCGGCGGGACGAAGCGGCTGCGCCGCATCGCCCGAGCGATCTTTAAGAGCGGCGGCAAAGCCGCCCGCTGCGGTACTCGCCGCCGCCGGCGCGAAAAAAGGCTAAAGCGTTTTTTCGCTCAACTGCCCCGGCGTCGGCTCCGTTCCTCGACGACGCCCCGAAGGCAGCGCAGCGCCGCCCGCCGCTTGCGCTCGGCACAGGCTCGCTTGCTGGGGAGAAATGAGGAAACATCTCTTGCGTGATGACATCACACAGCAGCGGCTGGCGCAGCTGCGCTGCCTTTGAGGCGTCGCCCGAGGAACGGAGCCAGGCCGGGGCCGTTGAGCGAAAAAACGCTTTAGCCTTTTTTCGCGCCGGCCTGGCGAGTACCGCAGTGGTTGCCACTTTAGTGGCCGACGCCTTTGGCGGCGCCGCTGCGCCAGCCGCTACTGCGCGATGGGGCTGGGAGTCGTTCTATTCTAATCAGCGGTGTGCACTGTTCGCGCCAAACACAGGTCGGCCCAGCTCTTTTCTTTGTCTATCAAATTGCGCAGTAAATACGCGGGGTGATAGGTGACGACGACCGGTATCTGTCGTCCTGCCACGTTGATCCAGTGCGGCTTGCCGCGCAGGCTGGCGATGCTGGCGTCGGTGCCGAGCAGAGACTGCGCGGCGAACCGTCCCATCACGACGATCAGCGCCGGAGCAACGAGCTCGATCTGCCGCAACAAAAACGGTTCGCACTTCGCGACTTCTTCGGGCTGCGGATTGCGGTTGCCGGGCGGACGGCACTTCAGCACATTCGCGATGTAAACCGACTTTGGTGTCTGCCCTTCGCGCGACATCCCGATGCTCGCGAGCATATTGTCCAGCAAGCGCCCGGCCTGGCCGACGAAGGGCTCGCCGCGCGCGTCTTCTTCTGCGCCTGGCGCTTCACCGATAAGCATCCACTCGGCGTTGGCGTTGCCGACGCCGAAGACGGTCTGCTTGCGTGTCTCGCACAGCGTGCACGCGCGGCAGCCCGCAACTTCCTGCCTCAGCTCCTTCCAGTCGAGACGCGCAATGGCGGCTGCTCTATCGATAGCCGGGCGTGCTGCCTCAGACGTCACGGATGGCTGCGTCGTGGCGCCGCGTAACCGGTAGATCGGCCCGAGACCCATCGCTTGCCACAACTGCGTGCGCCGCGCGTCCATCGTCAAAGCGCCACACGCATCACGAGCGCGTCTTCGCGGCCGTTCAGCGCCGGGTAGTAGCCGCGCCGGACCCCGATCTTCTGGAACCCGTAACGCTCGTACATTCGCACCGCCGATCCGTTGCTGGGCCTGACCTCGAGCAGCATCGTGCGCGCGCCGTAGCCGCGCGCAACTTCTGCCATCCATTCGAGCGTGCGCCAGCCTAGACCTGCACGCTGGCATTCGCGCGGGACACTCAAATTAAGCAGGTGAGCTTCGTCGATCATCAATGTCATCACCGAGTACGCGATCAGCGCGGTGCGCTCATCGCGCAATACCCACACGCTGTAGCCGGCACGCACGGAGTCGAGAAAGTTGCCACGTGTCCACGGGAACGGATAGATGTCGGCCTCGATTGCGACGACCTCGCGCAGATCGGCCTCGGTCATCGGCGCGTATCGATCCAACTCCTGCTTCGGCAATGCGCTCAATGTTGCTCCCTCGCGCTAAGCGCGGTCCCTTCGAGAGGGACGTCGCGCTCCTGGGTGCGGCCCGGCGCAGCGCTAGCCGCCTGCCGCCGCTCTTCGATCGTCAGCGCCACCTGATCACGGACGTAGGCGGGCGCCGCCAACTCCGGCGCAACTGACAGGCCGTGTGCCGCGTCGAATCGCGCCAGCTGCGCGATCGAAGCCGCCGACGGTGTTGCGTCCGCCATTGCCACCCAAGGTTTGTCGCGCGGCCACACTCCGGGAAACGCGGCCAAGGCGTTGCCCGCGACGATGGCGACTTTCTCGAGGATCGCCAGCGGTGCCAGCGATTGCGGCAGTTCCAGCGCGGGCGCTCTCGCTTCGCTCACCGGCTGATCGCGCCGGTAGATGGCGCAATACGCTTCATTCATACGAGCATCGATCGCAGCGAGCAATAGATCACCCTCGGTGGTCCTTGCGAAGGCGCGGGCCGCGAGCGCGCGCAAACTGCCGACCGGGACCACGCGCTTGCGCTTGCCGTACGCGAGACCCTGTGCAACTCCGCATGCGATGCGCAAGCCGGTAAACGATCCGGGGCCGGCGCCGAACGCAAAGAAGTCGATGTCGCCCAGAGATAACCCCGCTTTCTCCAACGCGGCATCCACCATCGGCAGCACACGCTCGGAGTGCCGGTGCCCGACCACCTCGATGAGTTCGGTGAGTCGATCGCCGTCCAGCACCGCGACCGAACACACTTCGGTCGCGGTATCGATCGCTAGAACGGTAGGCTCGCTCGGCATTGCGCCGGCATCTTAACGAAGCCAACGCGCGAAGCGAACGCGTTTGCGTACGCCCCAACGACCGCGTTGGTTGATAAAGCTAGCTGATGAACCGCAGCGGGTCGAAGCGCCGCTGCAGCACGCGTTCCGACGGCAAATGCCACCAGTGCTCGAGGACCGCGGCATACACGCGGCGAAAGTCGGTCGTGTGCCGCAGATTGCCGGCGTCATCGAGCGCACGCAACGAGGGCGCTGTGCCGTGGACGCCGCCGCGCACCTGCGGGCCGAACGCGAAGAGCGCTCCTGCGGTTCCGTGGTCGGTGCCGCCGCTCTGATTTTCGCGCGGCCGTCTGCCGAACTCGGAATACGTCAGTATCAGCGTGCGCTCCCACGCACCGTGCTCGCTCAGCGCCGCGCGCAACGCCACCACCGACTCGGCGACCACTCGCAACAGATTCGCATGAATCGCCGATTGATTTTGATGCGTATCGAAGCCGGACAGCGTTAGGCGCAGCACGGTCACCTTGCCGGTCGCTGCAATGCCGGCCGCGTGCTGCACGGTGATCCCAAACACGCCGCGCGGGAACTCGGTCTTGAAAGACACGTCGGGGCGAACGTCCGCTCCCGCCCGCACGATATCGCTCTCGACGCGCAACACGTGCGCCAGCGCGCCGCGCGCTGAAACACCGTCGGCCGACGCCAGGCGCGCCTGGCGTGCGAAGCGTGCCGGATCATTCAGCGCGACCGCGCGCGCGCCGCCCGCAAGTGGACCGAGGTCGGCAGCGCCGATCACAACGCCATCGGCGCTAGACGCGGCAAAGGCCGATTGCTTGTCCACCGTGCGCGTGAGCCATCCGGTCTGCAGGAACTGCTGGCTGTCCGATGCAGTGTCCCAGATTTCAATCGACCGGAAGTGAGAGAGGTTCGGCGACGGGTAGCCGACGCCTTGCAGAATTGCCATCTGACCGTCGCGCCATAACGATTCGAGCGGAGCGAGTGACGGATGCAGCGCGGGTGCGCCGGCAAAGCGAGCCACGGCATCGGGTTTAAGTGCAAGGCGCGGGCGCAGGTCAAAGTAGGCTCCGTCTTCGATCGGAATCACGGTGTTCAACGCGTCGTTTCCGCCGCGCAGCTCGATCAGGATCAGCAATCGAGGCGATGCGGGCGCTGCCCATGCGGGCAATGACGCGCACGACAGCAGTGCCGACGATGCGCTCAGAAATGTGCGGCGATCCATGGCTTGACCCTATTTGAGTTGATACGCAGGATCGAGCACGAC
>JACCSD010000146.1 GCA_013813185.1 Burkholderiaceae bacterium | reverse complement strand
GCTGGCGCGCTTCAGCGAAGCGTTTCTCGTACTACGCGCGGCGGAAGGTGGCCTGCCACTCGCATTGGTACCGCTGGTGCTGATCGGCATGAACGTCGTCTATTCGCTGTCCGCTTATCTGTTCGGCCGGCTTTCGGATCGCATCAGCCATGCTCAGCTGCTGGCGTTGGGTCTGGCAGTGCTGATCGGCGCGGACATCGTGCTCGCGTACAGCAACCAGTGGACGTGGGTATGGCTCGGCGCTTCGCTGTGGGGTTTGCACATGGGCATCACGCAAGGGCTTCTGGCGACGATGGTCGCCGACGCCGCGCCTACCGACTTGCGCGGAACAGCATTCGGATTTTTTAACCTCGTCAGCGGAGTGGCGTTGCTGATAGCGAGTGCGTTGGCAGGCTTGCTTTGGGATCAATTAGGCGCGCCGCAGACTTTTATCGCCGGTGCTGTGTTCAGCGCAATTGCACTGCTTGCGATCCTCGTACGCCCTCCGCGGAAGCCGCGCCAAGTCCAAGCATGATGACGCTGCGTGAGCGGGTCGATCGAGGCGGATTTGCGTTCGTCGCGGCCGACGACATGCGTCTGCTGCTTGACGAGTGCGGCGAGTTGTCCGACTGGGCGCGGTTTGCCGAAAGCTGGAACGATCTTCAGCTCGACACGTATCTGCCCGACGGCCACCGTTATCGTCGGCGCCGACATGCGACGCTGTCTGCGCGGGCGGGCGAACACAACGTCACGCTCCAACCGCATCAACCCCACTATCAGAGCATCGACTACAACCCGCTGGTCGGCGGCATCGAGCGCTGGTTCGAGCCGATGGATGCCGCGATCGTTTCAGGTCAGACGGTGCAATGCGTGCTTACGTTCTGCTGCCGCTTGTTCGGCGCATTGCGGCCCGACACACACTGGAAGATCGAGTGCCATCAATTTCGCATCGAGGCGCGCTCGGACGCGCCGGGCCGGCCGACGCCGGAAGGCGTGCATCGCGACGGGGTCGACTACGCCCTGGTGCTGCTGATCAATCGAACCAATATCAAGAGCGGCACGACCACGGTGCACGATCTGGCCGGCAGTCTGCTGGGCAGCTTCACGTTGACGGCGCCGCTAGACGCCGCCATCGTCGACGACACGTGCGTCAAGCACGGCGTCACTGCGGTCGAGCCGATCGATTCGAGCCGCGCGGCCTATCGAGATGTGCTGGTCGTGACATTCAAGGCACGGTAGGAATACGTTGCCGTTACCATCCGCCCCCGCCGCCACCCCCGCCACCGCCGCCGCTCGAGCCTCCACCACCGCCGCCATCACTGCTTCCCGATTCGGACCCCGGTGCAGTCGTTGCTGCGCTGACCGTGCTGTCAAGTGCGCCCAGGGAACTCGCCAGCCCGTCTCCGGAGCCCGGCCCGAAAGTGCTCGTGTCACCGTCGTAGTACGAGGACGCGGCTGCGGCGACAGCCGCGGTGCCGATGACGGCAGCGAAGCGATCGGCCCACGTTCTTTCGACGTCGAGTGCGAGCGCGTAGGGAAGCATGCGTGCGAATTCGACAGGCGTCATCTCGGGAGCCTTCATGCGCGCTAGTTCGTCGCGCTCGGCAACGCTGAGGTATTGACGCAGACCTTCGATGTGGTCCTGGACTTTTCGCCCTTCGCGCGTGTAGGCCGGCATCAGGCGCGAGAACATCATCAGTGCCAGCAGCAAGATGCCGACCAGTGCCACGAGCAGAAGAGGATTCGCGCCGATGAAGGCGGCAAAGCCAAACGCCACCGTTCCGGCCAGCACCGCAATCCACAAAGGCCACCCATTCTTCCGAAACACAGCACCTTTGTACTGATGTTTGAGTGCCGAGTGCAGTTCGTTTTTCGCTTCCGCCACGGCCGGGTCGTATTGCCGGCTCAGCACGGCCTGCGGCCCCGTGTGAAACAGCGCGTTGGCCATCGGCTTTTCGCCGGCCAGCCACTTTACCGGCGCACCGGTCTGCTGGACCACGAAGGCCTCGTCCTTCTGCTGGACTTTCAGGTAACCGCGCGCGCCCAGGCCGAGCACCGCGGCGGCGAGGCAGCGTGAGTCAAAGCCCATGCGATCGATGAAACGAATGGCTGCGGCGCCCATATTGGCGGGCGCCTCATAGCGCGGAAACGGCGGACCCTTGCGCGGATCGCGGCCGACACGCCACCACATGACAAACAGGAAAGCGAGCAGCGCCGCGAGGCCACCGATGCCGAGCAAATCACCGGCGTTGTCTCCGATCATCCAGGCGACTTGCCTGAACTCCGACGGCGCGGCGACGATACCTTTCGGAAACACCGCGACGATCGTCAGCCCTTCGTTCGGCGCGAGACGCTGCGTGGTTTCAAACAGGAACTCGCCGTCACCCACCGTGGCTTTCGCATTGCGGCCGCGCGCGCCTTGCGGCCCAGTGAATGCCTCGGCGCTTAGCTTGTCGGCGGCCACGGCCTGCGGCAGGCGAATGCGTGTGCTCGCACGCTCGATCACAAACGGCCAGCCATTGCCGGTCACGTTCCAGTACAGCTCATCGCGCTCAAAGAATCCCAGCTGACGTCCGGTGCGGTAAGAGATCACGTACTCGTGCGGTCCGCGCGGCAATGTCAGGTGCGGATTGCCGATGCGGACGCGCATGCCGTTGGCGAGCGGTTCCACCTTGTACTGCTCGGGGGCGCTGTCTCGCTGCACACTCAACACTTCGAACGGAATCACCACTGTTGCGCCGCGCCGGTCTTCGTAGCGCGTTGGAAAGTCGCGGAAGATGCCGCGCTTTATCTGCTGACCTTCGACTTGAACGACGATCGATTCGACGACGAGCAGCGTGCCGTCCGATTCGATCGAAACGTCGCTCGCAAAATCGAGAATGCGTTCCTGCGCGAAGCAGAAGCCGCTGAGGAGCGTCAGGAGAAGCGCGCAAAGGGTGCGGTGAGCAGCGTGGCTCATAGCGCCACTGCCACCGCAGCCCGGTCTTCGGTTTCGAAAAACGCAGCGGCGCGAAACGCGAACATGCGTGCCACGACGATGTCCGGGAATGTCTGCAGGCGCGTCACGTACTGCTTGACCGCGCCGTTGTAAAAGCGCCGCGCGTGCTGCAGCTGGTCTTCGATGTCGATCAGTTTTGCTGCGAGGTCGCGGAAATTCTGGTCGGCCTTCAGAGCCGGATAGTTTTCCTGCAGCAGGATCAGTTTCTTAAGCGATGCTCCGAGCAGGGTTTCGGCACCGAAGCGCGACTCGCTCGGCCCGCGCTTTCGTTCTACCTCAGTCGCCACGCGCGAACGCAGCTCGGTGACGGCCTCCAGCGTTTGCCGCTCGTACGCCGCATACGCCTTCACCGTCGCCACTAGCTGCGGAACTAGATCGGCGCGCAGCTTCAACTGAACATCGATATCGGCAAAAGCCTGCGCGACCAGATTGCGATCCGACACGAGTCTGTTGAAGATACGGACGCCGTAAGCGAGAGCGATTGCGCCAAGAACGAGGACGACGTATTCCAAAAGACTCCCCCGAAAACACTGGCCCCGCACGATGCCAGCCTGAGCGCGCGCGTCGCGTCGATGTGCCGCGCAATGAAGTTCTATTTTGTGAGTTCCATGAATGTGACACCGGGCATTAGTTCGGCTCAGATTCGGGAGGCGTATCCAGGCTCTCAAGATCCGCCAGATCTTTCGCCCGTCCGCTGGCAAGCTTGTTCACTCGAAAGTCGTCTAGATGCAGGATTGGCAGCTCGACACCGGATACCGAAACCAGCTGCCGGCGCGGATAGCATTGATCGAATTGAACTCCATCGATCGACGACAGCAGGTCAATGCGAGCGGGTGGATATCCAAGCTGAACGATCGCGCCCGGTTGCTGAAAGTCGGTCTCGGACAATCCGAGGCTTCCAAAGCCAAACTCGCGCAGGGCTATTAACAATCGACCGACGTTGATGGGCGACGGGTCAAGCCAGATATCGATGTCTCCTGTGTAGCGGGGATGACCATGCGCGGCTAGCGCATATCCACCCACAACCAGATACTCAACCGCGTGCGAGTTGAGTAACTCGACAAACTCTTTGAAGTCTTTGTTCAGCATATGTGTCAGACGCGTGAACCTGCTGCCGCAGAAATTCGACGGCGGCGATTCTTTCCTCGACCGAACGCGTCAACCAGTAGACACGATCTTTGGGAGCGGACTTAAGTGTCGTGCGAGTGATGACTTTACGCATTGGCTAGAGGTGCTTAATACAAAGATGATACGGTCGCCGCTGTTATCCGCGCTTGCCGCCCATCAGCCGACGATACTGCGCCATATGGCGAATGGCGTCCTTGGGTTTCTGCAGGTCTTCGAACAGCAGCGCCAGGTTGTAGTGACAGTCTGCCATCGTCGGATCGAGGCGTAGCGCTGCTTCGTACGCTTGCATCGCCTCGGCCTTGCGACTCATGTCGTCCAGAAGCACGCCCAGGTTGTAGAGCAACAGCGGTTCGTTGCCGCACGCTTTGATCGCCCTGCGATAGGCGCGCTCGGCGTGCGCGTGGCGGCCGCTTTCGTGCAGCAGCCGGCCCAGATTGATATGCGCATCGATCAGCATCGGGTCGGCGGCGACCGCGTGCTCGTACGCCTGCACTGCAGCGGCGGCATCTTCGATTTCGAGGGCAGCACCGTCAGCGAAGTGCGCCTCTGCGCTTGCGTCGGGGTTTACTTCTTCGATCACGCTGATCGAGCCGTCGGCGTCGGCTTCGAACGCGAGCAGGTACTGCCCTGAATCGGCTTGCCAGCGACTGCCGCCTTCCTTGACGACGACGTGATCGGCTACCGCAGAAATCGAAAGCCCCGACAGTGGCATCGATTCGGGCAGATGGCGGCGCAGCTCCCTGATCGATTTGGCAATGCGCTTAGGCGGAACGTTGGCCGCGGCCAGTGCTCGCGCGGTGCGCAAGACGATAAGGTCCTGGAACGAAAACAGCCACGCGTTGCGCGGCCCACGCGCCGGCGAAACGAAACCCGCTTCGACTAGCGAGCGGATCGTGCTGCGCGGCAGGCGCAGCAGCTTCTCGACATCGCGCACGCCGTATTCATGCATTGCGTGCAGCTTGGGCGGCTATTTTCTTGCCTGCTTGCGCGCTGCGGGTTCGGCTTGCATCGCTTGCACGGCCCGCTTCGCGGGCTTGCGGGCTTCGCGAGCCGGCGCTTCAGGCGCACTCGCCTTGGCAGGCGCGGTCGTTTTATTGTTGAGGCTCGCACGCAGCGCTTCCATCAGATCGATGACCTGCGCGCCGCCGGTTTCGGGCGCTTCAGCCATCGTGATTTCCTGGCCTTCGACTTTTTTCTGCACGGCGGCCTCGACGCGCGCCCGCACCTCGTCGGTGTAGACGGTCGGATCGAACGTGTCGGACGCTTGCTGGTCGATCAGTTGCTGGGCGAGCTTCAACTCCGCGTCCTTGACTTCGGTCGGCGGAATCTCAATGTCGCTGATCGAGCGAACTTCCGCTGCGTACAACAGCTGCTGCATCACCAGACCGCCTTCGATCGGGCGCAGCATCACGATGTACTGCTTGCCGCGCGCCGCGTAGCGGCCTACCGCGCAGCGACCGGACTCGCGCAAGGCGCGCGTCAGCAGCGCATACGGCTTGGCGCCGCCCTTGTCGGGCGCGAGGTAATACGCCTTGTCGAAGTACACCGGGTCGATTGACTCGATCGGCACGAACTCGGTGATCTCGGCCGTTTGCGTGCCCGCCTCCTCGAGCGCCTTCAGCTCCTCAGGCGTGAACATCACGTACTGGTCCTTCGCGAATTCGTAGCCTTTGACGATGTCTTCGCGCGCGACCGGAATCTCTTCCTTCAGGCAGAGATACTGCTGCTTGAGCCGCGAGCCGCAGTCCTTGTGCAACATGTTGAACGAGATCGCCTTGCTCGCTTCGGTCGCCGAAAACATCTTCGCCGGAATCGATACCAATCCGAATGCGATGGTCAGAGATCCGATCGATCGTGCAGCCATGCCCTCCTCCGATCTGTTAACTCTTCTCGCGCTTGACCGCGCGTTCGAGACTCTGCTTCGCTTTCAGCGCATCGTGCCAGCGATCGCCCTTTGCCAGGCGCTTGCCGACGTTTGTGATTCTGAAGTCTAGTGGATGCGCGCCGGCCAGCTCGTCCCACGTGAGCGGCATCGAGATCGGCGCTCCGCTCGCGCCGCGTGGCGAATAGGCGACATTGAGCGTCTTGCCGCGCACGTTCATGTTGTAGTCCATAAAGATCTTGCCGGTGCGCTTCGGCACGCTCCATTCCATCGTGATGTCCTTCGGATGCTGACGCATCAAATGCCGTCCGACCAGTTCGGAGATCTCGCGCGCCGCGTCAAAATCGATCGTGCGTTTGATCGGCACGAACACATGCAGGCCCGTCTTGCCCGATGTCTTGACGATCGGCTCGAGCGACATGCTGTGCAGCAGCTCGCGCAGCCAGAACGCAACTTCCTTGCCCTTTTCGAACGCCATCGTATTCAGCTCGGGCTCGTCACCCGCCGCTTCCTTGCCCGAGTAGATGTACGGGTCGATGTCGAACACGACGTAGTCGGGATAGTTAAGCACCGACTCTTCAAGCGACTCGAGTGAAGTCGAGTAGTCGGTGCCCTTCACGGCTGCATCGGTGCCGAGCTTCGCGCGCGAATGCCAGATGTGGAACTCGAGAGTCCCGGACTGCGCGAGCCACAACAACGTCGGCAGGTCGTTGCACAGCAGATAGTCGTGGCTCTCGTCCTTGTGGCCGGAAAAGACGGTGATCGTCTCGGTGAACGCAGGCCGCTCCTGCTCCCAGTGCTTCTGAAAAAATCGCTGACCGTGGATGCCGTCGGGCATTCGAATCATCGTCAGCGGGCGATCCGCGAGATGCGGCAGGATCAGCGGCGATACCTGCGCGAAATAACGCAGCAGGTCGCGCTTGGTCAGCGCTGGCTGACTCAGTGCCGGATCCGCCGGCCAATAGACGCGATCGAGATGCGTGAGCTTGATCTGATGCTCGCCCGCTGACAGCGTGAATGACGTTTTCCTGTTTTCAAGCTGGCGCAAGATGTCGTCGATGCCGCTGGCAGCATTCGTCTTTGCTGCCGGCGCATCGTCAGCGCGCCTCGCTTCGGCAGGCACGGAGCGCCGAACCGACTTTGGATCGATGTCATCACGCAGCCGCAAGAACACCGGCGCACGCAACGCGCCGTCTTCCGTCCAGCTCTGAAACTTGACCTCGACCACCACCTCGGGCTTGACCCAGGTCGTCGGCATGTGCAGCTCGGGTTGCGCGGAAAAGGGGCGTGTCGCCGTGCGCAATGGCTCCAGCCGCGCTTTGACGAGCGGCAACGTTGCCTCGTCGAACCCCGAGCCGACATGCGAGGCATAGATCAACTTGCCATCGTCCCAGTAACCGACCAGCAACGCACCCAGCGGCGAACGCGAGCCCTTGCCCTTCGTGTAGCCACCGACCACGAACTCCGCGCTGTTCGTCGACTTGACCTTCAACCACGATCCCGAGCGCCGCCCCGCTTCGTAGCGGCTGTTCTTGCGCTTGCCAATGACGCCTTCGAAACCGCTCGCCACCGCCGCGGCGTGCAGCGCGACGCCGTCATCCAGCGAGTGCACCAGTTGAACCAACGGCGATGGCAGGAGGCACTGAGCCAGATACCGCCGGCGGTCGCAGTAGGGCGCGCCGCGCAGGTTGACGCCGGCAAAGTGCAGCAGGTCGAAGCAATAGAACACTGCACGCTCGGCCTGCGAGCCCCGGTTCTGCATCGCGTTGAACGACGGTTTGCCGTCCGCGTCAAAAGCGACGATTTCGCCGTCGAGGACCAGGCTGTCGACAGCCTGTTTTCCAAGCTCCGCGCACAGCTTCGGAAAATCCGCGGCCAGATCGAGGCCGCGCCGTGAACGCAGCTTCACACTTTCGCCTTCGACGAACGCAAGGACTCGATAGCCGTCAAGCTTCGGTTCCCACATCCAGTCGGTGTGATTGAACGGTGCATCACCGAGCTCGGCCTGCATCGGAGCGAGCGTGGCCGGCATTGCCTCGGTTTGACCAGTAGCAACCAAGCGCGCCGCCGGAATACGATGTGCCGGAACAGTCCTCAGATCCTCAATCGACGCCCCCGAGAGCACCGACCGATTCTGCTCAGTGAGATCGCTCTCCGAGACGAAGCGATCCTTGTGCTTGATCACCAGCCAGTTCTTCCGGTCCTTCATGCGCACCAGCGCAAACGAACCCTTCACCTTCTCGCCGCGCAGCAGAAAGCTCAACTTGCCTTGCTCGATGCCATCGCGAATGCGCAGCTCTGCCTCCTCGCGATCATGAAACCAGTGCTCCTGCCCTTCATCCGGCGAATAGACGCCGCAATCCCACACGATCATCTCGCCGGCGCCGTACTGCCCGGGCGGAATCACCCCCTCGAACGAGGCATAGTCGTACGGGTGGTCTTCGGTCTGCGCCGCCAACCGCTTCTCGCTAGGATCGAGCGACAGTCCCTTCGGCACCGCCCACGACTTCAATACGCCGTCGCACTCCAGCCGAAGGTCGTAGTGCATGTGACGCGCGGAATGTTGTTGGATCACGAACATCAACGGTCCGCCGCCTGCTTCCCGCAGATTCCCTGCGGGCTCGGGAGTAGCTGAAAGACTGCGCTTGGCGGAGTATTCGGTGAGATTACTTTTCGGCACGCGTAAATTCTAGACATGACTGCTCAGAAACTGGTCGCGGGCGCGAGTGGCTATTCCTTCAAGGAGTGGAAAGGAACCTTCTATCCGGAAAAGGTGAAGCCGGAAGACATGCTCGGGTGGTACAGCGAGCGCCTGCCGACGGTGGAGATCAACAATACTTTCTATCAGATGCCGAAGACGGCCGTGCTCGAAAACTGGGCGAAGACGACGCCGGACGATTTCAAGTTCGCGATCAAGGCCTCACGCCGTATCACGCACATGTCGCGACTGAAGGCGGACACAGCGACCGATTCGGTCAATTTTCTGTACACGACGCTTGCCGCGCTGGGCGCCAAGCGCGGCCCGGTGCTGTTTCAGTTGCCCCCGTTCATGAAAAAGGACCTGCCGAGGCTGAGCGAGTTTCTCAAGCTGCTGCCGGAAGGACACTGCGCGGCATTCGAGTTTCGTAACGACAGCTGGTTTGAAGATGACGTTTATGACGTGTTGAAGTCGGCCGGCGCATCACTCTGCCTTTCCGAGCGCGAATCGGAAGGCAACGACGGCGCACCACCGCCTCTGGTCGAAACTGCAAACTGGGGTTACGTCCGGCTACGGCTCGAAACGTATTCGGACGACGATCTTCAGCAGTGGGCAGCAAAACTGGCAGCGACGGCGTGGCGCGAGATCTACGTGTATTTCATGCACGAGCCCACGGCGCCGGCGTACGCGAAAACGCTGATGCGGTTTGGGTCGTCGTAAAAACCAATTCTCTGGAGGACCGTATGCCACTTTCTATTCTTGCCCAGATCGTCCGCCTGATTTGTGCGGGTGTTTTGCTCGCCGGGCTGAGCGCCGCAGCGCTCGCGCAACCGAGCAAGACGATCCGCATTTTGGTGGGCTTCCCACCGGGCGGCGGCACCGACGCCATCGCACGCACGTTGGCCGAGAGGTTGAAGGATGAACTCGGCACTTCAGTCATCGTCGAGAACCGGCCTGGTGCGGGCGGTCAGATCGCAGCGCACGCGCTGAAGAGCGCGGCCCCCGACGGCACGACCTTCTTCATCTCGCACGACCACACGATTTCTATTCTGCCGCTGGTGATGAAGAACCCTGGTTTCGATCCGGCGAAGGATTTCGTACCGGTCGCGGGCTTCGCAACATTCGTCAACGCGCTGGCGCTCGCAGCCGGCACGTCCGCGAAAAATTTCAACGACTACGTTGCTTGGGTAAAAAGCCAGGGTGGCAAGAGCGCGATCGGCATTCCGGCGCCGGCATCCGTGCCCGAGTTTCTCGTCAAGGTCATCGGGGAAAAGTACGGCCTCGATCTGGTGTCAGCACCGTACCGCGGCAGCGCACCGATGATCGGCGACATGCTGAGCAACCAGATTCCGGCCGGCGTCGGTTCAGTTCCGGATTTCATCGAGAACCACGCGGCTGGCAAACTGCGCGTCGTAGCGGTGCTCGGCGCTTCACGCCAAACTGCGCTGCCCGACGTGCCGACGTTCGCGGAGCTCGGCCTCGCGGGTTTCGAAGACGTCCCGTACTACGCGTTCTTCGCGCCTGCCGGCACGCCGCAAGCGGCAATCGATCAGTTTTCTGCAGCGTTGTCGAAGGTGATCGCGCAGCCCGACGTACGCGATCGGCTGACGCGCTGGGGACTGACGGTGCAGTTCATGCCGCAAGCGCAGCTCGCGTCTCGCGAGCGCGCTTATTCGCAAACGTGGGCGCAGATCATCAGGAAGAGCGGATTTCAGCCGCAGTAGGAGCTGCCGCGGCAGCTCCGGTTCTTCATTTCTTCGCTGTGTCGTCACTCGCCACAGCGTCCACTGGCGACTCAAATGCGATGAACAGGACGCAGGGACCAGCCTTCTTGCATTCC
The DNA here is from genome assembly GCA_013813185.1 of Burkholderiaceae bacterium. Lineage (GTDB taxonomy): Bacteria > Pseudomonadota > Gammaproteobacteria > Burkholderiales > Burkholderiaceae_F > JACCZX01. Next base: position 1,507 of record JACCSD010000146.1, on the reverse strand, counting down.
GCTTTGTGCGCCAGCTTGGCGGGTCCGTATGCATAGGTGCCAGGCTTGAGCACCGCTGTCTTGTGCCCGTCATAGGTGACGTGGAGCTCTCCCGATACCAACACCATCCGCTCCGCCGACGTGTGCCAGTGGCGCGGAATGACGGAATTGGCGGGCACCTTGAAAAAGACGTCGGCGTTACTTTTGGCGGGGTCGCCGTGAAGGACCGCAATCTCGCATCCCTTCGGCAGGAACGGAGGACAAGGTCCCCATTTGAGTTGAGAGTCCTTGGTTGTCCGCGTCAGCGGCGCTTCCTGTCCCGACACCGGGGTCATCACAAATGAGCCGGCAAGAAGCAGCCCGGACATCAGCGCGACGCTCAGTGACTGGCGTGTAACGGTGCGGCAAAACATAAATCGCCTCCTGTTTGTTAGAAACGCTGTGCTATTTCTTTCTCGGATCGTCTGCCGGGTTCACGTACGTGACGCCCCAAGGCCCCATTCCGTGAACCTGAACGATCGTTTCTTCCTTGTTCCACGCAAAGTGAGTGGTCTTCGGCTGCATGATGGCAATGCCGCCAGCGGCCAGCGCTTTCGTCTTCGTCGGGTCCAGCTTGTCCCCGGCTCCCATATTGAACGTGCCCGAGATCACCGTGACGTGTTCGATCGCCGGATGCCAATGCGCCGGTATCTGGTAGTTCGCGGGAAGTTTTAAGCGGAAAGTGATCGGCCCCGCCTGATTGAGCGGACCTTCGATGACAGCCAGCTTCGCGCCGGGCGGCAACGAAGGAATATCGACCCACTTGAGCTCATCCGGCGTGGCCATCATGTGGTCGCTCGCCATTCCTGCGTGACCACTGGATTGTGCAAAAGCGACGGGCGCTGCGATTGTGCAAAACGCGAGCGCTGCAGACAGTGTGGCTAACGTGTTTCTCATCGTGTTCTCCTTGATTGGTGCGCTAGAGGGTAACGACAACCTCGAGATATTCGCTGGGGACGACCATCGATCCATCGCCGGAGCGGTTGAAACGTTCGATCAGCGCGATCACGTCGGTGGCCAAGGCTGCTTGAGCTGCGGGTTGCAGAGCGGCAAACGCCTTCAGCAGCGGGCCGTAGTAGGTCTTGAAAACATCGAGCCAGTGTTGCGGCGAGCGGTAACGAAACACGAAATTGCGCGGCTCCGCCTTGATCGAAGAGGCGTGCGACCCGAACAGCTCGTTGATGCGCACGGGTGTGCCCCACAGCGCCGGTGATTTGACGCCGGCAGGCGGCGGTAGGTGCTTTCCAATCGTCTTGAACAACTGGCCAATGAAGCCGTCCGGCGTCCAATTAGCGAGGCCGATCTTGCCGCCGGATTTGCAGACGCGCATCAGTTCGTCCGCAGCCTTCTGCTGATCGGGCGTGAACATTACCCCGAACGTCGAGACCACGACGTCGAAGCTGCGGTCCTTGAAGGGCAGCGCTTCTGCGTCGGCTTCGCGGCAGTCGATCTGCAGCCGCTCGGCGGCAGCGCGCTCACGCGCCTTCTC
>JACCSD010000131.1 GCA_013813185.1 Burkholderiaceae bacterium | reverse complement strand
GCCGAAGAATGCGCAGAGCCGCTTACCGACCTTGCTTTGGATTCACGGCGGTCCGATCGGCATGACGGCCGATGCGTGGCATTGGCGCTGGAACCCGCTGCTGGCAGTGGCGCAGGGCTACGCCGTTGTCCAGCCGAATCCGCGCGGTTCGACCGGCTTCGGCCAGCCGTTCGTGCAAGGCATCTGGGGCAACGTGTGGGGCGACCAGTGCTACAAGGATTTGATGGCGGTGACCGACGCCGTTGCCGCGCGCGCCGACGTGGATCCGAACCGGATGATGGCGATGGGCGGCAGCTTCGGCGGCTACATGACCAATTGGATCGGCACGCAGACGCAGCGCTTTAAATGCCTGATCACGCATGCGTGCGTGACCACGATGGCGCAATTCACCGGCACGACCGATCACCCCGCCTGGTGGTACCTGGAGATGGGCGGCGAGGATCCGTACGCCGACCCCGCCGCGTACGATCGTTACGCACCAATCCGGCATATCAAGCAATGGAAGACTCCGGCGCTGATCATTCACGGCGAGAAGGATTACCGCTGCCCGATCGGCGAGGGCCTGAACCTGTTTGAAGCGCTGCAGTATCACGGCGTGCCGTCGGAGATGCTGGTGTTCCCCGACGAGAATCACTGGATCATGAAGCCCCGCAACATTGTTGCGTGGTACGACACGGTGCTTGCATTTATCAAACGCCACCTTACGTGACGCCCGAGTTCATCGACAGCCAGAGCGTCCGCGAATATCTGCTCGGTCTGCAGCAGCGCATCGTCGATAAGTTTGAAAAGCTGGACGGCCGGCCCTTTGGACACGACGTTTGGGAAAAGCCCGCCGATGCTCAGCTCGGCGGCGGCGGCCTGACGCGGATTATCGAGAACGGCAATCTGCTGGAGCGCGGCGGTGTCGGCTTCTCACATGTCGTTGGCAAGGCACTGCCGCCGTCGGCCAGCGCGCAGCGGCCCGAGCTGGCCGGACGAAACTTCGAGGCGCTCGGCGTCTCGCTGGTTTTTCACCCGCGCAATCCGCATGTGCCGACGGTGCACATGAACGTTCGCTTCTTCATCGCGAAAGGGAAAGATCAGCCCGACATTTTCTGGTTTGGCGGCGGCACCGACCTGACGCCGTACTACGGCTACGAGGAAGACGCGCACCACTTCCACGCGACGTGCAAGCGTGCGCTCGAACCATTCGGCGCCGACAAATACCCACGCTTCAAGAAATGGTGCGACGAATACTTTTACCTGAAGCACCGCGACGAGCCGCGCGGCATTGGCGGCGTGTTCTTCGATGACTTTCACGAGCCGGGTTTTGCGCGAAGCTTCGCGATGCAACGCGCGATCGGCGATGCGTTTCTCGATGCCTATGTGCCGATCGTCGAGCGCCGGCGCGATGTGCCGTACGGCGAGCGCGAGCGCGAATTTCAGGCGTATCGGCGCGGCCGCTACGTAGAGTTCAATCTCGTCTTCGATCGCGGCACGCTGTTCGGCCTGCAATCGGGCGGACGCACCGAATCGATCCTGATGTCGCTGCCGCCGGTGGTGCACTGGAAATACGACTGGCAGCCCGAACCCGGAACCCCCGAGGCGCGCCTGTATTCGGATTTTCTGCGTCCGCGCGAATGGGCGTAGGTGCGCCGATCGGGCTGCTCGGCGGCAGCTTCGATCCAATCCACAACGGCCACCTGCAATTGGGGCGTGACGCGCTGAAACAGCTGCCGCTGCAAGAAGTCCGCTTCATTCCGGCAGCACAGCCGTGGCAAAAGGCACGAATTACGGCGGCCGAGTACCGCGCCCGGATGGTGCAACTGGCGATTGCGGGCGAGCCGCGTTTCGCGCTCGACATGCACGAAATCGAGCGCGGCGGAGTGAGCTACACGATAGACACTCTGCATGCGCTGCGATCGGCACTGCCGGACCACCCGCTCGTGCTGATCATGGGCACCGACCAGTTCGCGCGCCTCGACACGTGGCGCGACTGGCGGGAAGTCGTTGATCTGGCGCATATCGCGGTGGCGCGACGCGGCGCCGCAGCATTGGCTCCGAGCGCCAATGTGCATTGTTTGCTCGACGCACGTCGCAGCAAGCCATCGGCTCTGACGTCGTCCCGCGGCGGCAGTATCGTCGAATTCGCCATGACGCCGGTCGACGTGTCGGCCACGGAGGTTCGGCGTTTGCTCAGCGAATCCGAATCAGCCGAAAAGGCGCAGCGCCTGTCCGCGATGGTCCCTGCTGTCGTGCTCGACTATATTGATTCGCATCGTTTGTATCGGACCTGATTTGGACATCAGAAAACTGCAACGCCTGGTGGTCGACGCGCTCGAAGACGTGAAGGCGCACGACATCAAGGTCTTCAACACCGCCGAGCTCTCCGACATGTTCGAGCGCGTCGTGGTGGCCAGCGGAACCTCGAACCGGCAGACCCGGTCGCTGGCATCTTCGGTGGTGGAGAAAGTCAAGGAAGCCGGCGGCGATATCGTCAGCGTCGAGGGTAAAGAAGCCGGCGAATGGGTCCTGGTCGACTGCAATGACGTGATCGTGCACATCATGCAACCGGCCTATCGCGCCTACTACAACCTGGAAGAAATATGGGGCGGCAAGCCGGTGCGGCTCAAGTCTTCCGCCGTAGCGACGAAGAAGTCCTCAGGTAAAGCGAAAAGAGCGGCATCGCGCAGTGCGTGATGAGGATCACCATCGTCGCGGTGAGCCAGCGGCAGCCGGCGTGGGCCGACGCAGCGGTCAAGGACTATCTCTCCCGGCTTCCCGCCGAATTTAAAGTGGAGTGCAAGCTTGTGAAAGCCGAAAGCCGCACCGGCAACGCGCCCGTCGCACGGCTGTTAAGCGCGGAGGCGGCGCGCGTTCGCGCCGCGGTGCCTGGCAGCTCGGGCCTGATCGCGCTCGATGAACGCGGAAACGACTGGACAACGCAGCAATTGGCCGACTATCTGCAGCGAGCACGCGACTCCGCGGACGATATTGCATTCGCGATCGGCGGTGCAGACGGGCTCGATCCCGCTTTGAAACGCGAAGCTCGCATGCGGGTGCGTCTTTCAAGCATGACGCTGCCGCACGCTCTGGCGAAAGTCGTACTTGCCGAACAGCTCTATCGAGCGTGGTCGATGCTCGCCGGGCACCCGTATCACCGCGCTTAAACACCCAATGCCAGGCGCCCTCTACCTCGCATCACGCAGCCCGCGCCGGCGCGAGTTGCTGAAGCAGATTGGAATCAAATTCGATCCGCTGTTGCTGCGCCTGGCTAACCCACGCGGGCCAGATGTCGACGAATCGCAGCACAACGGCGAGTCGTGCAACGACTATGTCGAGCGCACCGCACGCGAAAAGGCGGCCTTTGGCTTGGATGTGCTGCGGATGCGATCGATGCTGTATCGGCCCGTGCTGTCCGCGGACACTGTAGTTATCGTCGATGGCAGCGTTCTTGCCAAACCCGCCAACGTCGAGCAGGCGCGCGAGTTCATGCGCAGGCTGTC
>JACCSD010000117.1 GCA_013813185.1 Burkholderiaceae bacterium | reverse complement strand
CGACGTCTACGAACAGGCACGCGGCTATCTCGCATCGGATCAAGCGTCGTCCGCGCTGCCGACCGGCCGCGAGCTTTTCCCGGGACGGCGCAACTCGCGTGGCATCGATTTGCAATACGCGCCCACGTTGCTGACGATGACCGAGGCCGTGATGCGATCGGTGCCGATAGAAGCGATCTCTCTGATCGGCGGCTCCCCGGTGCGCTCGCCATCGATCGATGTTCGCAACCCCGCGCGGCTCGGCGACTCGGTGGGATCGGTAGCCGAAGCGACGGCTGATGATGCGATCCGTGTTGTCGAAATAGCGAGCGCGTCGATGCGCGACTGGGATGCGATGGGCGTCGATGCACGCGCCGCAATTATCGATCGGGTGGCCGACGCATGGGAAGCGGCGCATGACGAACTGGCTGCGCTAATCGTGCGCGAAGCCGGCCGCACTATGCTCGATGCGCATTTGGAAGTGCGCGAGGCGATCGATTTTTGCCGCTACTACGCTGCGCTCGGGCGCACGCAGATGAAGATGGATCCTCTGCCCGGGCCCGCCGGCGAGTCGAACGAACTCCGTCTTGCCGGGCGCGGCGTGTTCGTCTGCATCAGCCCATGGAATTTTCCGTTGGCCATTTTCGGCGGGCAGATCGCCGCGGCACTTGTCGCGGGCAACAGTGTGGTTGCGAAGCCCGCCGAGCAAACTCCGCTGATTGCATTTCGTGCAGTCCAATTGATGCACGACGCGGGGGTCCCGCCCGACGCGCTGCACCTCACTCTCGGTCGCGGCGAAACCGTCGGCCGCGCCTTGACGTCCGATCCCCGCATCGCGGGCGTCGCGTTCACCGGATCGATCGCAACGGCGCGCGCGATCAATCGCGCGTTGGCGGCGCGCGACTCACCGATCGGCGTTCTGATCGCCGAAACCGGCGGACAGAACGCGATGATCGTGGACTCGACGGCACTCCCGGAGCAGGTGACCGACGCCGTTGTCAGCAGCGCATTCCGCTCGTGTGGGCAGCGCTGCTCGGCACTGCGCGTGCTGTTCGTGCAGCGCGATGTTGCCGATGCGATGACCGCGATGATCGCCGGCGCCCTGCGCGAATTGATCGTCGGCGATCCGGCCGATCCGCGCACCGATATCGGTCCGGTCATTGACGCAGAACAGCTCGCCTTACTGCAGCAGCACCGCGATTGGCTACGCACGCACGGCAGACGCATTTATGAATGCGAGCTACCGAGCGGTTTGAAGGGTCACTTTTTCGCACCGATCGCCTACGAGATCGACGCGATCGGCAATCTCGAAAGCGAAAACTTCGGTCCGATACTGCATGTGATCCGCTACGCCAAGCACGACCTCGACAAAGTGATCGACGCGATTAACACAACGGGTTACGGCTTGACGATGGGACTGCACACGCGCCTGGACGCGCGCGTCGAGCACGTGACGCAGCGCGCGCGGGTCGGCAACCTGTACGTCAATCGGAACATCATCGGCGCAGTCGTCGGCAGCCAACCCTTTGGCGGCGAAGGATTGTCGGGGACCGGACCCAAGGCCGGCGGCCCGCGGTATCTGCAACGTTTTTGCGCCGAGCGCGCAGTGACGATCAACACCGCCGCGGCCGGCGGCAACGTCGAATTGACTGCCGGCCTAGCGAGCTAATTCAGATCGCGAATGATTTCGCGCGCGGCGTTGTGTCCCGGCGCTCCGGTGACGCCACCGCCCGGATGCGCGCCCGAGCCACAGTGGTACAGACCGGCGATCGGCCCCCGGTACCGTGCGTAGCCGAGTACCGGCCGCATCGAGAACAATTGATCGAGCGATAACTGGCCGTGGAAGATGTCGCCGCCGGTCAATCCAAATTCGTTCTCCAAATCCGCCGGCGACAGCGCGCGATAGCCGAGCAGCGACGCGCGGAAGTTCGGGCAGTAGCTCTGCACGACGTCGAAGATCGCCTGCACTGCACCCTCCTTCAGCATCGACCAGTCTGCAGTCGGGGCGAACTGCTGGCAAAACAAACTGGCGACGTGTTGGCCTCGCGGCGCAAGCGAGTCATCGACGACGCTTGGAATCAACATCTCGACCACCGGCTCGCGCGAGTATCCGTGGGCGACCGCGTCATGCCATGCGCGATCCATATAGGCAAGCGACGGTGCGAACGTAATTCCGCTCGCGTGATGTGGCTGCGACGCTGCGCCGGGCAAAGCGGCGAAATCTGGCAGCTCGGATAACGCAACGTTGATGCGGAACGTGCCGGAGCCATACTTCGTCCGGTCAATCGCTTCGACGAAGTCTGCGGGCAGTGCCGCTGCGTCGACCAAGCGTCGATACAACAGCTTCGGCGTGACGTTGGCTGCCACTGCACGTGCGCGCACGACCTCGCCTGATTGCAATTCGACACCCGTTGCACGGCCAGATTCGACGATCACTCGTTGCACCGGCATATCGACGTCGATCTGCACACTCCGCGCCTGCGCTTCGGCCGCCATCGCCTGCGTGATCGCGCCCATGCCACCGATCGCATGCCCCCACTTGCCACGCTTGCCGTTGACTTCCCCAAACACGTGGTGCAGCAGCACGTAGGCCGAGCCCGGCGCATACGGACTCGCGTAATTGCCGACGATTGAATCCCATCCGAGCACGGCCTTCAGCGGTTCGGATTCGAACCACGAATCGAGCCAATCACCGGCACTCTTGGTAAACACATCGACCAGGTCGCGCTGCCCTTCTCTCGGCAGGCGTCCCATCTGCAACAGCAGCTTCGCCGCGGCGACCAGATCGCGCCAGCCTTCGACGACGAAGGGACCGCCAAGATTTGGGGGCGATTGCAGGACCCACTGGCGGAGTTGATCGGCGACGCGATCGAGCCGTGCGTAGAACGATGGGAGCCTTTCGGCGTCACGCTTCGAGAACTTGGCTACCTCGGCATTCGCTTGGGCAGCCGCGTCTTCTGCAGTCTCGCCGAACTTCAGGTAGCGCCCGTCCGGCAACGGTACAAAGTTCGAGAATGGCCGCTCGATGATGCGCAGCCCGTGACGAGCGAGCTGCAGATCGCGAATCACCTGCGGGTTCAACAAGCTCACCGTATAGCTGGCGGTCGAATTGCGGAAGCCCGGATAGAACTCCTCCGTCACGGCAGCACCGCCCACGATGTGCCGGCGCTCGACAACGCGAACGCTCAATCCCGCAGCCGCCAGGTAACAGGCGCAAGTCAGTCCGTTGTGGCCGGCGCCGATGATCAACACGTCGAGCTTCCGCATCGCCCGATGGTAGCGGGCGCGGAAGCGGACGTGAAAGCAAACACTGCGCTCGTTGAGAGCGCGGTGCTTTATCGGTCAGCGAACTGCGAGTTACTTCGGCAGCAATACTTTGTCGACGACGTGAATCACGCCGTTCGATTGGTTGACGTCAGCGATCGTCACTTTGGAAATGCCACCGCTTTCGTCGGTGACGTTCACCGTCTTGCCGCTGGCCGTCGCGGTCAGCGTGCCACCGGCGGCCGTTTTCAACATCGCCTTGCCGCCGCCCGCGTCGATCTGCTTCATCAGCGCCGCTGCGTCCAGCTTTCCGGGCACCACGTGATACGTCAGCACCTTGGTCAACTGCGGCTTGTTCTCGGGCTTCAGCAACGTATCGACCGTGCCGGCCGGCAAAGCCGAGAAAGCGGTGTTGGTCGGCGCAAAGACCGTGAACGGGCCGGCGCCTTTCAATGTATCGACCAAGCCGGCGGCTTTCACGGCGGCGACCAGCGTCGTGTGATCTTTCGAGTTGACTACGTTATCGATGATGTCCTTACTGGCGTACATCGGTGCGCCGCCCACGGTGACCTGAGCCATTGAAGTTAAAGTCGTCACGGACAGCGCCAGCGCTACTGCGAGGCCCACCAGGTTCTTCGTATGCAATATTTCTCCCGTTGATTGAGTGATACAGCGGCAGGTGCGCGGGAATGGATTCGAAACGCGCGTTGCCGTGCTGTCGTTGATACGGGAGAGCAGCTCAACTGGATGTTTTTTCGCGTGATGACTTACCTCAACGCGGCAGTTCAGGTCACTTGTACCCAACCCGATCGAGAATGCGCTGCGCCACGACCGTGTTCTTCGCAATATTCGATATCGGAACCTGCTCCTGCTTGAAGTTACCAAGCGAGGAGAGCGCAGGGTTGCTCAACGTTGCTCCCTTTGCCACCGGAAACTCGTTGTTGCCGTTGGCGAAATAATTTTGCGCCGATGCGCTCGACAGGTATTCGAGGAACGCAATCGCGGTGGCCCTGTTCGGCGAATTCTTGGCCACACCGCCACCTGAAATATTGATGTGCGTACCGGAACCCGCCTGGTTGGGCCAGACGAAGCCGACTTTGCTGACGACATCCTGGTCTTTTGGATCGGTCGAACGCAGCAGGCGAACCCAATAGTAAGTGTTGGTCACCGCGGCCCCGCACTCGCCGGCTGCGACCGCCTTGATCTGGTCGGTATCGCCTCCGCTAGGCGGCCGCGCCATATTGCTGACGATGCCTTTGGCCCATTGCTCGGCACCCTCTTCACCCATCGTGTCGATCCGCGACCCGATCAACGACAGCATGTAAGGATGCGAGCCCGATCGAGTGCACACCTTGCCTTTGTTTTTCGGATCGGCGAGTTCTTCGTAGGTATCGACATCTTCGGGCTTGACGTTGCCCTTGTTGTAGACGATCGCGCGCGCGCGTGTTGAAAATCCGAACCAAGTGTTGTCGCTCGAGCGCAATTGAGCCGGGATGCGCTCGTTCAACACCTTCGACTCGACAGGTTGAAAAAGCCCGTCGGCTTGCGCGCGCCACAGCCGCGCCGCATCTACCAGCAGCAGCACGTCGGCCGGGCTGTTCGCACCCTCGGCCTTCAGCCGCTGCAGCAGTTGTTCATCGCCGGCTTCGATGCGGTTGATCTTGATGCCGGTTTGCTGGGTGAAGTCCGAGTACAGCGCTTCGTCGGTTTGATAGTGACGCGCGGAGTAAAGATTCAGCACCTTTTCCTGCGCCTGGCTTGGCAACGGCGCAGCGACTGCGGTAACGACGCCCGCCAGCACTGCGAACTGCA
>JACCSD010000115.1 GCA_013813185.1 Burkholderiaceae bacterium | reverse complement strand
GCGATTGAAGTCGTCGTTCTCGACCGCGCCTTCGAACACGCGCGCAAACGATTCTTCGAACAGCGGCGCGATCGCTTCAGCGTCGATGTCATCAGAGCCCGCCAGCTGCAACGAAAAATCGTGCACCCACAGCGGCGCGCTGGCCTCTTGAGCTATCTGATACCCGCGCTCCGACAGCACACGCACGCCCATGCGCTCGAGCATCGGCAGCGAGTCCGACAACGCAATCGGAGCGCCGCTGCGATACAGCTTGAATCCCAGCCGGCCGTGCGGACCGTCGAGCGGCCGATACAGGTTCAAGGCGAGGCCGCCTTGGGCTTTGCTATCGAGCATATCGAGCCGGCGAATATCGGCGACCGCCTGGCGCGGCGACACCGCTTCCTCATACGCAGTCGGAAAGGCCGAGCCAAAGCGCTTGTACAGCGCCGCTGCGCGCGCCTCGCCTTCTTCGTCGTTCAGCGCCTGGCGCAGATCGTCTTCCCAGCGGCGCGCGACATCGGCCAATTGCGCTTCGATCGCGCGCCGATCGACCTCACGCACGGTGCCCGGAGTGGTGCGCACGGTGATGTGAATGCGCGCCAGTACGGCGTCGGTCAGCAGCACGTCGAAGTCCGCAGTCGAGCCGTCGAACGCGTCGATCAGTATCTTCAGAAACCGGCGCCGCAGCTCGGTCGTGTAATTTTCGCGCGGAACGAAGATCAGGCACGAGACAAAGCGCTCGAACGGATCGCGCCGAACGAACAGGCGAAAGCGCTGCCGCTCGCCCAAATGCACGATGCCAGTCGCGATCTCATGCAGCTCGTCGGCAGTGATCTGAAACAGCTCATCGCGCGGATAGGTCTCGAGCACATGCGTCATCGCCTTGCCAAGGTGGCTGCCGGGCGCGAGGCCGGAGCGCGCTGCGACCTCGCGTACCTTGCCGCGTATCAGAGGCACTTCAGCGACGCGCGCGTTGTACGCGGTCGAGGTAAACAGGCCAACGAAACGGTGCTCGCCGATGACAACGCCGTCGGCGTAGCGCTTGACGCCGATGTAATCGATATACCCGGGACGATGCACCGTCGAGCGCGAGTTCGCCTTGGTCACGAACATCATCGGCGACACCGAACGTGCGACCGCCCGCGCCTCCGGCGGCAGCACGGCGAAGCTGCTCGAAAGCGCGGTTTCGGTCGCGGACTCGCGCAAAATGCCGAGCCCGCTGCCAGGGACCAGACGCAACGCGTCTGCGCCCTCGACCGTGGTCAGATCGTGGCGCCGGTAGCCCAGCAGCAAGAAGTGATCTTCGGTCAACCACTGCAGAAAGGCGCGGTTCTCCGCAACTTCCTCAGGAGCAAGCGGCGGCGGCTGGCGGTCGATTGGCGATGAACGCCGGGCCGTCCCAAGGTCATTGCGTGCCCCCGCGGAGGGCGGTTGCGAAGCGACCGCCGGCGCATCAATCTCTTCGATCACGGCGCGCAACTGCGCAACCATCGCTTTCCAGTCGGCCACACTCGCACGCACGTCACCCAACACGCGCTCGATGCCCGCCGCAAGTTCCGCACGTGCCGCCGGGTCGGCCAGGCGATCAACCTCGAGGTGCATAAACGACTCGCGCGGCCAGTCGGATTGGTTCTCTCGAGTGTCGATCGTCTGCAGCGTGCCGCTCTTGTCGCGCTCGACGGCAAAGATCGGGTGCACGATCAGATGCAGCGCGAGACCCTGCCGATTGACCTCCATCGACGCCGAGTCGACCAAGAACGGCATGTCGTCGTTGACGAGCTCGACCACCGTGTGGCGCGATGCCCAGCCGTGCTCGCCGGCCCCCGGATTAAACACGCGCACCTTGATGGCACCGCTTTCGCGCTTGCGGGCAAACTGCCAGTGCGACAAGAGCGCGCCGTACAAATCCTCGACGCTGCGAACGGCGATGTCTTCGGGATCAACCCGTTCGAAATAAGCGCGTGCAAAAGTTGCCAGCGACGCGCGTTCGCTCTTCTGGCTGCGCGCGTCGATCAGTGCAACAACCGCTTCGAGTCGCGCGCTTTTATTGAGCTCCGGACTCGTCTCCGGCGATGCCATGTTTGTCTCTCCGGCTCTCTTTTTTCGCAGTATGCACGTCTTGCGTGACCGATAATCGCGGCCAATGTTTCCTGCGATAGCACCATGCTTGGCATTCGTCGATGTCGAAACGACCGGATCCAGTCCCGAGCGCGAGCGCGTGACCGAAGTCGGCGTTGTGCGCGTCGATTTTGATGGTGACGCTGTGCGGATCGAAGAGTGGTCCACGCTGGTCAACCCGGGCGTGCCGATACCGGCTGAGATCCAGTGGCTGACCGGCATCACCAACGACATGGTGCGCGCGGCACCATCGTTCGCCGAGATCGCGCAAGAAATATTCGATCGGCTCGACGGCGCGGTTTTCGTCGCCCATAACGCCCGCTTCGACTACGGATTCCTGCGCGCGGAATTCAACCGCGCCGGACTGTCGTTCACTGCAAAGACACTGTGCACGGTGCGGCTCAGCCGCTTTTTGTACCCGGACCGCTCGCCGCACACATTGGATGCGATCATCGATCGCTTTCACCTCGAAGGTGAGCAACGCCACCGCGCGCTCGGGGACGCGCGCGTGCTGTGGCGATTGCTGCAGCGCCTGGCGGACCGCCATGCGCCGGCCGAGATCGAACTCGCAGCGCATGCGCTGTTGCGGCGGCCGGCGCTGCCGCCGAACCTGCCGCCTGATGCAATCGACGCGCTGCCGCATGCGCCCGGTGTGTACGTGTTCTACGGACTTAACGAGCATCCGATTTATATCGGCAAGAGCATCGATCTGCGCGCGCGCGTCGCCGGCCACTTCAACTCCGAATACCGCGCCCCCGGGGAGATGCGGTTATCGCAGGAGATTCATCGGCTCGAATGGGAGGAAACCGCGGGCGAGTTCGGCGCGCTGTTGCGCGAATCCGAGTTGATCAAGACGCGGCTGCCCGCGCATAACGTGGCGTCTCGACGCAAATCGAATCTGGTGCTGCTCAGCTTCGATGACGAAGGATGCGCAACGCTGACTCGAGCGGCTGCGTTCGAGTTTGCGCAACTCGGAAATTGTTACGGGCCGTTCGGATCGCGCTCGGCGGTAAGGCGCTGGATGACCGGCCTCGCCGCCGAACACAACGTCTGCTTGAAAACGATGGGACTCGAAGGACGCCGCAAGGCTGCGCACGACGGTGCGCCTTGCTTCAACTATCAGTTGCGGCGCTGTCGGGGCGCATGCGTCGGAGCCGAGACGCGCGCCGAGCACGCCGCGCGCCTGAAGGAGTTGCTGCTGCCATGGCTGTTACCGCGGTGGCCGCATGCCCAAGCGATTGCTCTGGTCGAACGGAACACGGAGCGCTCCCAGGAGCAATGGCACGTGTTCGACCAATGGTGCTGGCTCGGCACCGTTAAATCGATGACCGCAGCTTTCGATTTGACGCGCACTGCGCCGCGCGTGTTCGAAGCCGATGCCGCACGGCTGGCGGTGCAGGCGCTGACTGGTCAACTGCGCGATCGATCGCCGTGGAGGTTGGACCGGGTTGAACTTGCGCCTAACGCGTCCCCGCTGGCAACAACGCTTCCGCTGGTGGTTGCACTTGCGGATAGCGCTCGCGAAAACGCTTTAACTCCGCGGCAGCTTCATCATGACGACCTTCACGCCGCAATTTGATGATTCGTTCAAGCCATGCTGCGGCCGACTCGTCCGTTTGCTTGCGTTCGCTCTGCGCCGCTGACGATGGTGCGGTGGCGGCCGGCTTGGCCGCGTCGCGCCGCACGTCGGCACCGGCTTGATCCATCGGTGGTGCTGGCGCGGCAGTGCCGGCAACGGGCTGCTCGGAACGCAGCTTCGAACGATTCGTCGGCTCGGGCGCGGGCGACGCAGGCAAAGCGGCGGGCGCGTTTTGACGCGCCCGCTCCTGCTCCTTTGAAAGCGGAGTCGAGGGTGCCTCTGCCGGTGCCGGACGGCTCGTGTCGCGGGTCGCTTGCGCGACCGAATCCGCTTCGTTCCTGGGAAGTGCCGGCGGCGCCGCTGCGCGCGGCGCTTGTGGGGCCGAATCAGCTGCGGTCCCGGCCAGCGCCGCTGAGCGTTCCTCGCGCGCTCGTGCCGGCTTGGTCACGACTGATGGCTGTTGCGTCACTTGACGCTCGGACAACGGCTGATCCGCCATTGGAGGGGGCGACGCAATCTTCGCGGCTGGCGACTCACTTTCGGCGGCGCCGCGCGCCGGCTCGGGCGGCGCATCGAACTGCGGCATTTCCTCACCAGTGCGAATCGCCAGCATCACCGCAAGCGTCGACAACATGACGGCGGCGGCGGCCGCCAGCGGCCAACGCCGTGGGGTGCGGAGCTTCGTGACGGCGTCGACCGGTCCGGCACCGACTTCGCGTGCCGCCGCCGCCAGTATCGACGCGCGCGCGGAAGCAGCCGGGCGTTCATCCGCCTCGGCGCTGGCCTGCCGGTAGCGCTTCACCAGTTCGGGATTCGCCGAACCGTCAGCACCGCTGCTGTTGCGGTCCTCATTGACTGTCATCTCACTGCCATGCCTCCATTGCCGAGCGCAGCTTGTTCATCGCGTAGCGCAGCCGGCTCTTTACCGTTTCATGCGCAGCGCCCGTGACCGCAGCAATTTCGTCGAGCGATAGACCCCCTTCGGCTTGCAGCAGGAACGCCTCCCGCTGCGGCGGCGGCAGTGCCTCTACTGCCTGCAAAAAAGCGCGCGCTTCGGCCCGCGCTATCACCTGATGATCAGGCCGATGCGCGTCGCCGGCCGGAATATCGAGCACGCTTTCGTCCGCATCGTTCGCAGCATCACCGGCGAAGTAGGCCAGCGATACCGTGTCGTCCCGCG
>JACCSD010000102.1 GCA_013813185.1 Burkholderiaceae bacterium | reverse complement strand
CGCCGAGACGAGCGGGATGTTCAAAGAAACGTTGCGGGAGAGTTGGGTAGAAAGCTGTACGTCGCGGGGAAGGACCGCCGAGTGGGCGGGGACGAGCAGCACGTCATCGAAAGTCAGCGCTTTTTGTACCAACCGCATACTTTTCCTCAGACGCAAAGGCGGAGTATACGGGGATACGAGTACGTTCCCGCTCGCTGCGCGCCCGCCCCGCGGGGCACGCGGTGAGCTGATCGGGCCACCGTGCTTACCGCTAGCCCGAACGACTTAGCGGATCGCAATAGCGGGGTCTTTACACCCTGTTTAGGTACTCGCTGCCCTTGCCGCAGTCCGCAAAAGCGTCGGAAAATACGCGGCGCTCAGGAGAACGTATGTTTGCCAACTCAAGTGTGATTCGCGCAACGATCGCGGTTGCCATCGTCCTGGCTGGATTTGCTTCCACGCCGAGCGAAGCCCAATGGGCATGGAAGGACGGCAATGGCCGGCTGGTGTATTCGGACCGGCCGCCACCGTCCGACATCAAGCCGGCCCAAATTACGCGCCAACCGAGCACGCAGGTGCTGGCCAATCCCGCGCCCGCGAGCGGCCCGCTCGATGACGCCGGCAAGCCCACGGACGCCAAGAATTCCGATACCAAGAACACCCCGAATGCACCGAAAACAATTGCCGAGCGCGAGATGGAATTTCGCAAGCGCCAGCAGGAGCGCGCCGACAGCGACAAGAAGGCAGCCGAAGAGCAAACGAAGAATGCAACCAAGACGGCCGAATGCGATCGCGCGCGCGGCTACATGAAGTCGCTCGAGGACGGTGTGCGTATCACACGCACCGATGCATCGGGCAATCGGGAGTTTCTGGACGACGCCCAGCGCGCCGCGGAAGCCGATCGGACGCGCAAGATTATTCAAAGCACCTGCAGTTAGGACTTGGCGCCCCGCCTGCGCCGCAGCTCGGCACGGGCTCTGCGGCCTTCCATCGGATCGATAGTCAGCGGTCGATAGAGCTCGACGCGATCGCCTTGCGTGAGCGGCTGGTCGAGTGAACAGCGCCGGCCCCAAATTCCCGCATCGGTCGTATCTGTCAGCTCCGGCCTGCGCGCGTGAATTTGCGCCGCGCCAATGGCGTCGCGCACAGTTGAGCCGGGCGGCACCCTAACCTCGCTGACATCTTCCACTCCAGGCGCGCAGTACGCCACGGTGATCTTCAGCAAAGGCGGCAACCAGCTCGATTCCATCAGCGCACGCGACGGTGAGATATAAAGCCGGATTGTATTGGCGGCGCGCGTGTGATCCATCGCGCAATTTGCAGTGACGATTGTTCAAAACAAAAAGGCGCACCACGACTACTCGATCGAGGAGCGCTACGAGGCCGGCATCGCGCTCGAAGGGTGGGAAGTCAAATCGATCCGCGCGAACCAGGTTCAGCTGAATGAGGCGTTCGTCGTCGTGCGCAGTGGTGAGCTGTATCTGCTGAATGCGCACGTCAGCCCGCTGTCGACGACCTCCACGCACGTGAAAGCCGAGCCGACGCGCACCAGAAAGCTGCTGTTGCACGCCGCAGAGATACGGAAGCTGATCGGCAAGGTCGAGCGCGCGGGTTATTCACTGGTGCCGCTCAACATGCACTACAGCAAAGGTCGAGTGAAACTCGAAGTCGGTCTCGCAAAGGGCAAGCGGCAGTTCGAGAAGCGTGCCGACGAAGCGGACAAGGACTGGAAGAGGGAACAGAGCCGGCTGTTGAAGCAACGCAGCCGCTAAACGCGCAGCAATCTTTTCAAATGCGCAGCAGTCTTTTCAGGACAACCGCGTCGTCGCGGGTCTCGTAGTAGCCTCGCAGCAGTTCTACCTGCCGGTATCCGTGCTTGCCATAGAACTGGCGCGCGGCGAAGTTGGTTTCGCGCGCTTCGACCCGCACCGATGCGATCCCTGCAACCCTTGCCGTAACTTCCAGCCACTCGAGCAGCGCCGACGCCACGCCTTGCCGCCGGCGCATTGAATGCACCGCCATCAGCAAAAGATGGGCGTCTTCCTCGCGATACTTCATGATCGCGAAGCCTGCGAGCATTTCACCTTCGCGCACGACAATCGTGTTGGTCGCGGCATCGCGCATGCTCCTGAGCACGCGCTGCGGCGTCCACGACCAATTCAGACCGCGCTCGATCGCATCCCGCGATAGCGCTGCGATGCCCGGTGCGTCGGAAGATCGAGCGAGACTGATTGCGTGGCTTGCGATCATGCGATTTTAGGAGCGCCTCACTTCGGCGCGGGTTGTGCACGGACGACCGTCAGCGCCGACGCCACGAGCGCGGCGATGTCCGCGACGTTCGACGGCACGATCAGCGTGTTGTTGGTCTTTGCCAGGTTGCTGAAGGCATCGACGAAACGATCGGCGACGCGCAGATTGACCGCCTCCAGGCCTCCGGGCTGGCGAATCGTCTCCGCCACCATCTGAATGGCGCGCGCGGTGGCTTCGGCGACCGCGATGACCGCGCCCGCCTCGCCTTGCGCTATGTTGATTTGCGCAAACTTCTCGCCTTCCGAGCGCGCAATTTCGGCTTCGCGCTCGCCCGTCGCAATGTTGATCTGCTCCTGTTTGCGACCCTCGGATGATGCGATCAACGCGCGCTTTTCGCGCTCGGCCGTGATCTGCTGCTGCATTGCGTGCAGGATCGCATTGGGCGGCGTGATGTCCTTGATCTCGTAGCGCAGCACCTTGACGCCCCAGTTCATCGCCGCCTCGTCGATCGCGGACACGACGCTGTGATTGATGTACTCGCGCTCCTCGAAGGTCTTGTCGAGCTCGAGCTTGCCGATCACCGAGCGCAACGTGGTTTGCGACAACTGCGTGATCGCCAGGATGTAGTTGCTGGCGCCGTACGACGCGCGCTGCGGATCGGTCACCTGGAAATACAGCACGCCGTCGACCTGCAGCTGCGTGTTGTCCTTGGTGATACAGACCTGGCTCGGTGTGTCGAGCGGCACTTCCTTCAGGCTGTGCTTGTAGGCCACGCGATCGATGAACGGGATGACCGGGTTGAGCCCCGGCTGCAGCGTGCCGTGATACTTGCCCAGGCGCTCGATCACCCAGGCGCTCTGTTGCGGAACGACCTTCAGCGCAGTCACGGCGAACGTGAACGCCACGATCGCAATCACAATAAAGATCAACCAGACGCCATCAATGCCGAACATTGGAACTCTCCCCGGTAAGACTGGTTCAGTGCGACTTAAGACGTTTTAACGCCCTTTGGCCGCGACAATCAGGCGGTTGGCCGAGATCTCGCGAATGACGAACTCTCCGCTCGCTGCCTCTTCACCCGGCACGAGCTCGACATCCCATGTTGCACCTCGGTAATTTGCGCGCGCCGTGCGGTTCGGCGCCCATTGGTCAACTCGCAGCGTCTGACCGACGTCCATGTTTTGGACGCGATCGCTGGTCGCCCGGTCGCGCAGGCGTTGTCCGAAGCGCGACTGGCGCAGCCATAACGTTCCTCCAAGACTGAACGCGGCCGCCGTCGCAAGCTGCAGCACCACCGGCGCAGCAAGGAGCGCCACCACACCGGCCGCGCCGAACGCAACGGCGAGCACCAGCAGATAGAACGTGCCGGTCAGCAGCTCGGCGACCACCAGGCCGAAGCCGATCACAAACCACCAGACGTAGTTATCCATGTGCTTCCATCCCCTCCTTCGACGACGCCGTTGCAGCCGAACTGGCGAGCCGCTGCCAAGTCTCGACCACCGTATCCGGATTCAACGATATCGAATCGATTCCCTGAGCCATCAGCCACTCCGCAAAGTCAGCGTGATCCGACGGCCCCTGCCCGCAGATGCCCACATACTTGCCGCGTGCGCGGCAGGCGGCGATGACCTTCGCGATCAGCGCCGTGACGGCAGGGTCGCGCTCGTCGAAGCCTTCTGCCACCAGCCCCGAGTCGCGATCGATGCCAAGCGTCAATTGCGTCAGATCGTTCGAGCCGATCGAGAACCCGTCGAAGTGCTCGAGAAACTGCTCTGCCAATATTGCGTTTGATGGAACTTCACACATCATGATGACGCGGAGTCCATTGCTTCCTCGCTTCAATCCGTGCGCCGCCAACAATTCCATGACGCGCTTCGCCTCGCTGAGCGTGCGCACGAACGGCACCATGATTTCAACATTCGTGAGTCCCATCTCGTCGCGTACTTTCTTCAGCGCCGCCGCTTCCATTCGAAAGCACTCACGAAACGAATCGGCGATATAGCGCGAGGCGCCGCGAAAGCCGAGCATCGGATTCTCTTCGTCGGGCTCGTAGCGCGAGCCGCCGATCAGCTTCTTGTACTCGTTGCTCTTGAAATCGGACATGCGCACGATCACGGGCTTCGGCCAGAACGCAGCGGCGATGGTCGAAATGCCTTCGGCAAGCTTCATCTCGAAGAACGCGCGCGGGCTCGGGTAGCCGTGCGCCACGCTCTCGACCGCCTGCTTCAGCTCCGGATCGAGGTTCGGATAGTCGAGAACGGCTTTCGGGTGCACGCCAATCACGTTGTTAATCAGGAACTCGAGCCGCGCAAGCCCTACGCCCTCGTTCGGCAACGACTGAAACTCGAAAGCGAGCTGCGGATTGCCGATGTTCATCATGATCTTGACCGGGATCGGCGGCAACGCGCCGCGCTTTACCGTCTCGACTTCCATCTTGAGCGCGCCGGCGTACACATTTCCGGTGTCGCCTTCAGCGCAACTGACCGTCACCACGTCGCCTTCAACCAGATCATCGGTTGCGGTTTCGCATCCCACGACCGCCGGGATTCCGAGCTCACGCGCAATGATCGCCGCATGACACGTGCGCCCGCCGCGATTAGTCACGATCGCTGCCGCGCGCTTCATCACCGGCTCCCAGTTCGGGTCGGTCATGTCGGTCACCAGCACGTCGCCCGGCTGCACCTGATCCATATGTGCAACGTCCTCGATGATGCGCACCGGGCCGATGCCGATCTTCTGGCCTATCGCGCGGCCCGTCACAAGTACATCGCCGTTGCCTGTCAGACGAAAGCGTTGCTGCGTGGCTGTGTTCGCTTGCGACTTCACCGTCTCGGGCCGGGCCTGCAGGATGTAGATCGCGCCGTCGCCGTCCTTGCCCCACTCGATATCCATCGGACGGCCGTAGTGTTGCTCGATGATCACGGCATACCGTGCGAGCTCGACAACCTCTTTGTCGGTCAACGAGAACGCGTGGCGGTCGCGTGCGGCAACATCGACCGTGCGCACGCGCTTGTCTCCTTCGCCGTCGAATTCCATCTTGATGAGCTTCGAGCCAAGGCTGCGGCGGATGATCGGCGACTTGCCGGCGGCGAGCATCGGCTTGTGCACGTAGAACTCATCCGGGTTCACGGCACCCTGCACGACCGTCTCGCCCAACCCGTAACTCGACGTGATGAACACCACGTCGCGAAAGCCGGACTCGGTATCCATCGTGAACATCACGCCGGCCGATCCGAGGTCGCTACGCACCATCTTCTGCACGCCCGCCGACAGCGCCACATCGGCATGCGCGAATCCTTTGTGCACGCGGTAGGCAATCGCGCGATCGTTGTACAGCGAGGCGAACACATGCTTGATGCGATCGAGCACCGCGTCGATGCCACGGACGTTCAGATACGTTTCCTGCTGGCCCGCGAACGAAGCGTCGGGAAGGTCTTCAGCAGTGGCGCTGGAGCGCACCGCAAACGAGATTCTACTTGAATCTTCAGTGGCAAGCGATTGAAATATAGACGTTATTTCTGATTCAAATGCCTCCGGGAATTGAGCACAGGCGATCCATCCGCGGATCTCCTCTCCCGCCACAGCGAGCGCTCGAACATCCTCGACATTCAGCTTCGCCAGACGCTCGGCGATGCGCTCTTTCAGGCTTCCGTGCTCCAGAAACAATCGGAACGCCTCAGCCGTCGTCGCAAAGCCATCCGGTACCCGCACACCCGCATCGCTCAACTGACTAAGCATCTCGCCCAGCGATGCATTCTTGCCTCCAACCGATTCAACATCGGTCATCCTGAGCTGCGAAAACGGAATGACGTACTGGCCGCGCTGCATGCATTTCTCGTTGGGGAAACCGCGCGCAGTGTAATGGCCGTCCCGTTAACATCTGCCGATGTCGCAACCCCCTCCCGCCGCTTACGATCGCACCGTCTTCTTCGTTTCCGACGGCACCGGGATCACCGCCGAGACCCTCGGCCACAGTGTGCTGACGCAATTCGAACATTTGCGTTATCGGCCACAACGGCTGCCGTTCATCGATAGCGCGGACAAGGCGCGCGAAGCCGCAGTTCGCATCAACGAAGCAGGCGCGCGCGACGGCAAGCGCCCGATCGTCTTCTCAACGCTTGTGGATCCGGCCGTGTCTGGCGCTTTACGCGAAGGCACCGAAGCGTTTTTCCTAGAAATGTTCGAAACGTTCGTCGAGCCATTGGAGCGCGAGCTCGAACTGCATTCGACGCACACCATCGGCCGCTCGCACGCGATCCGTGTGAACTCCGAGGACTACAAGAACCGCATCGAAGCGATCAACTTCACGCTGGCGCATGACGACGGCCAGTCAGCCAAGGGGCTGGAGGGCGCCGACGTAATCTTGGTGGGCGTATCGCGCTCGGGCAAGACGCCCACGAGCCTTTATCTGGCCATGCAGTACGGCGTGAAGGCCGCCAACTATCCGCTGATACCGGAAGACTTCGAACGCGGGCAACTTCCAAGTGCGTTGCCGCAGCACAAGGACAAGATTTACGGGCTGTCGATTTCGCCTGAGCGCCTGGCCGAGGTGCGCAACGAGCGGCGGCCCAACAGCCGTTATGCAGCGCTGGAAAATTGCCGGAGCGAAGTCGAGGCCGCGGAGCGAATGATGCGGCGGGAAGGAATTCGCTGGCTCTCGTCCACGACCAAGTCGATCGAGGAAATCGCGGCGACGATCTTGC
>JACCSD010000094.1 GCA_013813185.1 Burkholderiaceae bacterium | reverse complement strand
ACAAGGTGCACGCGGTCGACGGCGTGAGTTTCGATATCAACGCCGGTGAAACGCTCGGTGTCGTCGGCGAATCGGGCTGCGGCAAGAGCACCACCGGGCGCTGCATCCTGCGGCTGATCGAGCCGACCTCGGGGGAGGTCTGGTTCGAGGGCAAGAATGTCACGGCGCTGGGCAAGAACGAGCTGCGTGCGCTGGCGCGCGATATGCAGATCATCTTTCAGGACCCGTACGCGTCGCTGAACCCGCGCATGACGGTGGGCGCGATCATCGGCGAGGCGCTGATCATCCACAAGCTGACGAAGACCGCGCGCGAGTTTGAAGACCGGATCGTCGAGCTGCTGGAAACCGTCGGCCTGAACGCCGACCACATGCGGCGCTACCCGCACGAATTCTCCGGCGGCCAGCGCCAGCGCATCGGCATCGCACGCGCGCTGGCGGTGAGTCCCAAGCTCGTGGTCTGCGACGAAGCGGTATCCGCGCTTGACGTGTCGATCCAGGCACAGGTGATCAATCTGCTCGAAGACCTGCAGGCCAAGTTCAGCCTGACCTACATGTTCATCGCACATGACCTGTCGGTCGTGGAACACATCAGCGACCGCGTGGCAGTGATGTACCTCGGACGCATCGTCGAGATAGCATCATCGCGCGAGCTGTATTCGAGACCGCTGCATCCATACACCGAAGCACTGCTGTCGGCGGTGCCGATCCCCGATCCTGCGGTCAAGCGCAAACGCATCATGCTGCAGGGCGACGTGCCGAGCCCGATTAACCCACCCTCCGGGTGCCCATTTCACACCCGCTGCCCGATCCGCGAGCTGCCGCTGTGCGCGAGCGAGGTGCCGGCGCTGAAACGCAGCAGCGAAGGGCACTGGGCGTCGTGCCACCTGCGCGGCTGAGTATGTTCGAGAATTAGGATGGCGCCAGATCATTCCGGCTAAGGTGACGACTTATGAAAACGTATCGCATCGCAACCATCCCGGGAGACGGAATCGGCAAGGAAGTTGTTCCTGCCGGTCAGAAAGTAATGGTAGCGCTCGCCACGTCGAGCGAGTCCTTCCGTTTCGAGTTCGAGAATTTCGACTGGGGCGCCGACTTCTATCGCAAGCACGGCGTCATGATGCCGGACGATGGCCTGAATGCGTTGCGAGGCAAGGATGCGATCCTGTTCGGGTCGGCCGGCGACCCGCACGTCCCCGATCACATCACGCTGTGGGGCCTTCGCCTGAAGATCTGCCAAGGCTTCGACCAGTACGCCAATGTGCGCCCGACGCGCATCCTGCCCGGCATCGACAGCCCGCTCAAGCGCTGCAAGACGGAGGATCTCGACTGGGTCATCGTGCGTGAAAATTCCGAAGGCGAGTACGCGGGTGTCGGCGGCCGTGTGCACCAGGGCCACCCGATCGAGGCGGCCACCGACGTGTCTATGATGACGCGCGCGGGCGTCGAACGCATCATGCGCTTCGCTTTCAAGCTGGCGCAGAGTCGGCCGCGCAAGCTGCTGACCGTGATCACCAAAAGCAATGCGCAGCGCCACGCGATGGTGATGTGGGATGAGATCGCGCTTCAGATCTCGAAGGAGTTCCCCGACGTCACCTGGGACAAAGAGCTGGTGGATGCTTCGACCGCGCGGATGATCGATCGTCCGGCGTCACTCGACACTATCGTTGCGACCAATCTCCATGCCGACATCCTGAGCGACCTGGCGGCGGCGCTGGCCGGTAGCCTCGGTATCGCTCCAACTGCCAACATCGATCCCGAGCGCCGCTACCCGTCGATGTTCGAGCCCATTCATGGCTCGGCCTTCGACATCATGGGCAAGGGTTTGGCCAATCCGATTGGTACTTTCTGGTCGGTTGTGATGCTGCTGGAGCACTTGGGTGAGTTCGATGCGTCCAAGCGCGTGATGCAAGCCCTCGAGCAGGTCACTGCCAACCCCGCGCTTCATACCAGCGACCTCGGCGGCAAGGCCACTACGGCCATGGTCACTGACGCTGTTTGCGGTTTGCTGACAGCAGGTTTGCAACGCAAAGCCGCCTAACCAAGCCAAGCGCAGCGCATCGGTCAGGCCGGCGATTGCGAGAGCAAGAACAGCTATCCCGAGCGACCCTCGTCGTCACCTCGGGGCGGCATGAGTGGTGGCCAGTCTCTCGTGGCGTCGCCAAACACGAGGTACAGCGCGATCGCAAACGCGAAGAGCACGGTGAGCCAGTCCAAAAAGTCCATGTCGTTCACTCCTAATCAAGCTCAATTTTGTGAGGAGAACACGCTGATGGGAAGTCATCCAAGCGGCTTCCGCTATTCGGTCGATGTGATCTGAACCGTGATGGCGGCTGACACTACAACTGGCAATCGCTCTAGAGTGATGTCTACCCTCGTTAAAGACTGGGTCACCGATCGGTCAACTCAGCGATCCAGTTTCTACTACCGATGAAGGTCGCTCTCGTCACGTCGTCAATGCCGCTAGCACCGTGGGAGAACGGAATCACGCGCGCGTTTTCCGAAGCCGGCCTTGCCGCCGAGGTGGTTGCGTGGGAGGCCCGGCATCCTCGTTCTGCCATCGGTGCGCGCTATGCGCTGGTGTGGCTACCGTCATCGGCGCTGTTCGAAGTCGAGCGCGATCTGAAGGTCGTGTTCAATCTCGGCGCCGGCGTCGACCGGCTGCTTGCCAACGCGGTCGTGCCCGAACGACTGCCGATCGTGCGTCTGGTCGATGCTGGCATGGCGGTGCGCATGGCCGAATACGTGTGCTTTGCAATCGCGCGTGCTACGCGCGGGCTCGAGCGCTTCGGTCCGGGTGGACTGCGCGATTGGAATGCATCGCGCCCGCGCGGAAAACCGCCGACGGTGGGTGTGCTCGGCGCCGGCGCGATCGGCGGCAAGATCGCCGAAGCGGCTGCGATGTTCGGTTATCCGGTGCGCCTATGGTCGCGCACGCCACGCACGTGCGCTGGCATGGAGTCTTTCGCCGGACTAGAACATCTCGATGTTTTCCTTGCTGGATCGAACTTTCTCGTCAACGCCCTGCCGCTCACACGCGACACCGAGAACCTGCTCGACCGCGCTCGTTTGTCCAGGCTGCCGGAGGGAGCGCACTTAATCAACGTCGGGCGCGGCGCGACGATCGTCGACGCCGATCTGCTCGCTCTGCTCGACAACGGCCATCTTGGCGGCGCCACGCTCGACGTATTCCGCGCGGAGCCGCTTCCCGACGATGACCCGTACTGGTCACACCCGAATGTGATCGTGACGCCGCACTTGTCCGGGCCTACTCCGATTGCTCCGGCCGCAATGCAGATTGCCGAAGCGATCGTGCAACTCGAGCGCGGTGTGCCAGTCAGCTCGCTGCCGGGTTACGTCGACCGAGCGCGCGGGTATTGAGCCTGATATGGCGCGCCTCAACGCGGCGGAGTGAATAGCTTCTCATCCAACGCTACATTGACGTCAAAGCTCTTTAGCATGGCCCGCCACCGGCCGTTATCGCGGGAAACCCAGACCGGGTGCCGGATTCCACTGCTCTGCGCC
>JACCSD010000089.1 GCA_013813185.1 Burkholderiaceae bacterium | reverse complement strand
CTCAAGCTGCTGCGTGGTGACGAGCAACTGGAAGCGACGTACTGGACGGCGAACGGCGGCTATAACCGCGACCAGTATCTGAACATCTGCTGGCTATTGCGGGATATGCAGGCCGATCGTGTCTTTCCGATGAACCATGGGTTGCTCGACGTGTTGTGCGGGGTCCAGACATGGCTGGCGCGTACGGGTATCGACGCGCCGCTGCGGATTCACTCGGGCTATCGGACACCGAAAACGAATCAGCGGACCGAAGGTGCCGCGCTCGACTCGCGGCATATCGTCGGTAGGGCGGTCGACATCAGCGTCAGCGGAGTGTCGAACGTGAGGCTGGCAGGAATGGCGAGCCTTCTCGGGCGCGGTGGCACCGGGTTCTATCCGGGCCGCAATTTCGTTCACGTCGATACGGGCGATGAACGCATCTGGATCGATCGCCCGCGCAAGAAGGCCTAGCCCGTCTACTGCAATTTGTGCGTCTGCAGCCAGGCGAGTTTCGCTGCATACAGTGCGCGGTCATTGCGCGTTGCGCCGTTGTCCACTGCAAGAGCCAAGTGCTTTCTCGCCAGTTCGATATCTCCCAGCTTGTAATTGGCCAGGGCGAGCCAGAAGTGAAACTCAGCGTGGTAGTCGGCGCGAGCCACTTCTTTTGCGAACAGATCTCTCGCGAGCCTGAAGTCTTCTTGTTCCATGGCGGCCAGACCGCGATCGAAATAATGAAACGGCGCGACCGGTTCTATCTCGGCCAACCTGCGCAACAACGCCGCTGATTCCACGCCGCGTCCTTGACGCGCGAAGACCTGCGCCAGGTTGGACATCGCCCGTGCATTCTTGGGTTCACGTTCCAGAAGGTAGTTGAAAACTCTTTCAGACTGGGCCAGATCACCCCGGCGCATATAGAGAACACCCAGCGTGTTGTGCGAGCCGAGATATTCCGGACTCTGCACGACGGCCTCGCGCGTCCAGGCGTACGCATCATCTGAACGCCCTTCCACGAGTGCTTCCACGGCCTTGTTGTTCATGTACATCGCAACGATCGTCTCCTCCGAAACGACGCGTGACCGCAGCCCGCGCAGACTCTCGGCGGGCAGAAAATCGATCGTCATTGCGCTGGCAGCCGCAACGGTGTTTCTATCGCCCATTTTTCTATCGAGAGTCAGGTTGACATGCCCGCTGCGCACAAGCAGGTCGCCGCTACGCCCCCAGGTTTCCTCCAGATAGGCGCTCTGATACGTGACCTGCAGCCCCAACGCTTTTGCAAAAGCGGCGGTCATGACAACCAGCGAAAGACAATTTCCGGCGCGGGCGTCAAAAGCCTGCGCAGCATTGCGGGTAATGCTGGCGTCGTAATGCAGTTGTAGCTGATCTCTTTCGTAGAGCGCGTTGATCAAGCCTTGCGGCGAACCTATCTGGCGCATCTGGCTGGCGATCTGCGTCCGAAGATAAAACTTCATCCCGTCGCTTAACGCGAACACATCGGCGGCGGCGATTCGCTCGGAAGGCGCTGCGAAAATTTCATCCTTGAAAAGGAAGTCTGGCGGCGGTACGCGCTGCTGTGACGGGCTAGCGCACGCCACAAGCAGTACGCACACAAGAGTCGTCCAACTACGCATCCTTACTCCTTTCGGCTCACTCGACTTGCGCCGCGAGGACACACCTGCAGCATATCGCGCCATCGTTCCGGGCTGCCAATTAGGCGTCGGTCAAGAACCAGTTCAGTGCGCCGTCCAGTCCGCTGTAGCTCAACGCATACGTCGCATGCTTTCGTACGACCGGCTTTGCCCGATAGGCGACCGATACTCCGGCCAGTTGCATCATCTTTAGGTCATTCGCGCCGTCGCCGATGACGATCGCCCTGGCCGTCGCGCACCCGATCTGTGCACACGCTTCGCGCACCGCCTGGGCCTTGCCTTCGGCATCGACGATCTCGCCGCCGCTGGGGCCGGTCACTGTGCCGGTTAACCGACCTTCGACGATCTCGAGCTCATTCGATCGCGTGTAATCGATCTTCAGCTTCGCCTTGATGCGTTCGGTGAAGAACGTAAAGCCGCCGGTCGCCAGCAGAATCTTCAGCCCTTGGCGGCGGCATTCGGAGACGAGTTGCGGAGCGCCTTCATTGAGCGCCAGCCTTTCGTCGTAGACCCGGGTGAGCAGTTCCGCATCGACCCCGGCCAGCATCGCCACGCGACGCCGCAGGCTTTCCTTGTAATCGACCTCGCCACGCATCGCGGACTCCGTGATCGCCGCAACCTGTTCGCCCTTACCAGCTAACGCGGCCACTTCGTCGAGCGTTTCGATATTCACCAGGGTCGAATCCATGTCGAGCACGAGCAAGCGAAAATCGGACAGGCGCAGCTTCGAATCGACGAACGCGTTGTCGAGCTTCCAGAAGTCTGACAATCCTTGCACCGCCCTGCGTGTTTCGGCATCGTCGCGAACCGTCACACAGCGCGCGGCGCGTTGGTACAACGTGATCCGCTCCGGCATGCAAACGACTTTGAACGTGTCGAGCGCTTCGGGCGACAACGTCGGCCCTTGAACCACTAGATCCTTCATCATCGGAAGTTTAGATTGCGGGACCGTTCCAACATGCGCCGCTCGTGAGCTAACCTGCGCAACGCGTTACCTCAACGGGGGGTTTCTGTGATTCGAATTTTGATATTGGGCGTGGCTCTTTGGGCCAGTTCGTGTGTGCTGGCGCAGACGCCCACGGCTCCGCCTGCCCGCCCCGCGAACGAGACTTTCTTCGGCACTGAAGTGCCGGATCCCTATCGGTGGCTGGAAGACGTCAAGTCGCCCGAGGTTGCGGCATGGATGAAGTCGCATAGCGACTACACGATGTCTTTGCTGGCGCGGATTCCCGGCAGGAAAACGATGTTCGATCGCAACGTCAAATATGAGGAAGCCGTTCCTTCGCGCGTCAAGCAAGTGGCGCGCGAAACCGGCGATCGATGGTTCCTGGAACGGCGTGGCGCCAGCCAGAATCAATTCAAGTTGCTGATGCGCCAGGGCCTGCGCGGTGAAGACCGGGTGCTGGTCGATCCCGAAGCCGTCGAGAAGCGCACCGGCAAACCGCACGCGATCAACTACTACAGCGCGTCGCCGGGCGGCGCTTTGGTGGCTTATGGCCTTTCGGCGCAGGGATCGGAAGCCGCGGTGCTGCACGTGCTGGACACGCGGACCGGCAAAGCCGTTGGCCAACCGATCGATCGCGCGGATTTCGCCACCGTCAGCTTTTCTCCCGACAGCCGCACGCTGTTCTTCAACCGGCTACAGGAGTTGAAGCCCGGCATGCCGGAGACCGAGAAGTATCAAAAGAGCCAGGTGCTGATGATCAAGCGCGGCGCAGATGTCGGGCGCGCCGTGCCGGTGTTCGGGGTCGGGGTGCCAGGCGTGGAAATTGGACCGGCCGAAATTCCGATCGCGGGCGTCACGCATGACGGGCGCTGGGCGCTCGGCTTAGTGTTCAACGGCACGCAACGTGAGATCGGGCTATTCGTCGCGCCCGCAGCAGGTGTGCTGGCGGGCAAACCGAAATGGCGGCGCATCATTGACCCGCGCGACGAAGTAACGGGCGTGGCCTACTTCAACAATACCCTCGCGTTGCTGTCGCACAAGGGCGCACCGCGCTCGCAGGTGTTGCGCATCGACTTGAGGAAACCCGAGTTGTCCGACGCGCAGGTGCTGCTGGCGCAAAGCGACCGCGTGGTGACCGGGATCACCGCGGCAGCCGATGCTCTTTATATCGAAGCCCGCGACGGCAACGTAAAGCGCCTGTTCAAGCGCGCGCACGCGGCTGAGGGCACGGTGGTTGAGGTCAAGCTGCCGGTCGAAGGCTCGTTCCAGTTGAGTGGCGACGAAGGCGCGCTCGGCGCCGCTGATCCGCGCTTTCCCGGCCTGGTGCTTGAGTTGCAAGGCTGGAACCGTGCGCGCCAGATTTATCTGGTGGCCGCCGACGGCAGCGTGCGCAACTCAGGCCTGCAGCCCGAAGGTCCGTTCGACACACCGGCCGACGTGGTGGCCACCGAAGTCAAAGTGAAAAGTCACGACGGCGCGATGGTACCGATGTCGATCATTCACAGGCGCGGCACCACGCTCGACGGCCGCAATCCGACGATCCTCTACGGATACGCGAGTTACGGTATCACCGAGGAACCGTTCTACAGCGTGAGCCGACTGGCATGGCTCGATGCGGGCGGCGTCTATGCGATCGCCAATCCGCGTGGTAGCGGTGTCTACGGGCAGGAGTGGTACAAGGGCGGCTTCCAGGCCACCAAGCCGAATACGTGGAAGGACTTCATCGCCTGCGCGGAATGGTTGATCGCGCAGAAGTGGACCAGTCCCGATCGGCTCGGCATTCTCGGCGGTAGCGCGGGCGGCATTCTGGTGGGCCGCGCGATGACCGAACGGCCCGACCTCTTCGTCGCCGCCGTGCCCGTGGTCGGCGTGCTCGACGCGGTGCGTGCCGAGGTCACCCCCAACGGAGTGCCCAACATTCCGGAGTTCGGCACGCGGACGAATGAGGCGGGGTTTCGGGCACTGCTGGGGATGAGCACCTATCACCAGATCGTCGATGGCAAAAAGTATCCGGCCGTCCTGCTGACGCACGGAGTGAATGACCCGCGCGTCGAGGTCTGGCACAGCACCAAAACCGCTGCGCGGTTGATGGCTGCGCAGGCCGGAGTGCCGGCCGGCAGAAATCCGGTACTGCTGCGGCTCGACTTCGACGCCGGCCACGGAGTCGGCAGCACGAAGGCGCAGCAGCTGCAGCAGCGGGCGGACATCTTTACGTTTTTCCTGTGGCAGATGGGCATTGAGGGCTATCAGCCTACGACCGCTTCCAAGTAAGCCGAAACGATTCGCGATGGAATCCCGAAGCGACAGCGATCGAGCGCGGCTGCCGGCTGATCTATCTCGATACGTTCAGCTTCCAGGCGCCCGAGTTCTATTACCGGCTCGGTTACGAGACAGCATGCCGGCTCGATGGCTTTCCCGACGGCGGATCGAAGTTCATCCTGCGTAAATCGTTGATCAACCGATCGCCCTGAACACTTCGCGCAGTCGCTGCAGCCGTGCGTCAAGATTCGCGGTCTTTTCTTCGATGCGCAATCGCTCCGGACCCGCCAGGCGCATAGTCTTCGACCGTTGCATCAGGGCAATCAGCTTGGCGGTATCAAACGGCGGGTCTGGAACGAACTGGATCACGATCACGTCGGCCGAGGCATCGATCTTCTTGACGCCGAGCTTCTCGGCCGTCAATCGCAGGCGATGCGTTTCGATCAGCGCCTTCGCTGCTT
>JACCSD010000085.1 GCA_013813185.1 Burkholderiaceae bacterium | reverse complement strand
GGCTTGACGATGCCCGCGTCGAGCTACGACGGCTTCGTCTCGGCGTTCGAAGACGCGACGCGCGCGTCGTGCGACCGGACGCTCTTCGAGCGCACGATCACCACCGATGGCGCACTCGCTGCGAACGAAGTTGTGCTGTCGCTGATCGAAGCGATCGATTCGCATGTATGGGGCCAGGGATTTCCGGCACCGTTGTTCGACAACGAGTTCGTCGTCGTCGAACAGCGCCTGGTCAAGGACCGGCATTTGAAGCTGGTACTCGACCTCGATGGCCGTGTTTTCCACGCGATCTGGTTTTCCCGCACCGAACAAGTACCTCGCACGGTGCGGCTGGCGTATCGCCCGGTCGTCGACGACTACCTCGGTGAGCGTCGCTTGCAGTTGGTGATTGAACATGCCGCCCTATAATTCGGCGCTGATTGAAAAAATATCAAAAGACACAGAGGACACCATGGAAGCCGAGCGCCTGAATCAGATTGAAGGCACCGTCGCAGACCTGCGCACTCGCCTGTCCGAGCTGCGGAGGTATCTTTGACGTCGATGTGAAAGAACGCCGGCTCGAAGAAGTCGGCCAGGCGCTCGAAGATCCAAAGGTGTGGGAAGACCCGAAGCGCGCACAAGAGCTCGGCAGAGAGAAAAAAAGCGCAGAAGCGATCGTGCAGAAGATGCGCACGCTCGAATCTGCCGTGCAAGATTCCGGCGAATTGTTCGCGATGGCTCGGAGCGACGACGACGAAGCAACGCTGGTCGCGGTCGATTCTGACGTCACCGCGCTGGCCAAGCAGGTCGCCGAGCTCGAGTTTCAGCGGATGTTCAACAATCCGCTCGATCCAAATAACTGCTTCATAGAAATTCAGGCGGGCGCCGGCGGCACCGAAGCGCAGGATTGGGCTTCGATGCTCGAGCGCATGTATCTGCGCTATGCCGAGCGCCGCAAGTTCAAATCCGAATTGCTCGATGAAACGAGCGGCGAAGTCGCCGGCATCAAGGGCGCGACGATCAAGCTGGTCGGTGACTATGCGTTCGGGATGCTGCGAACGGAAACCGGGATTCACCGCCTGGTGCGCAAGTCGCCGTTCGATTCGAACGCGCGGCGGCATACGTCGTTCGCGAGCGTGTTCGTGTATCCGGAAGTCGACGAAACGATCGAAGTCGAGGTCAATCCGGCCGATCTTCGCGTGGATGTTTACCGCGCATCGGGCGCCGGCGGGCAGCACGTCAACAAGACAGAGTCGGCCGTGCGCATCACCCACCTTCCAACCAACATTGTCGTGCAAAGTCAGAATGATCGCAGCCAGCATCGCAATCGCGCCGAAGCCATGGCGATGCTGAAGTCGAAGTTATACGAGCAGGAGCTGCGCAAGCGCCAGGCGCAGCAGACTGCGCTCGAAGATTCGAAGACCGACATCGGCTGGGGCCATCAGATCCGCTCGTACGTGCTCGACCAGTCGCGCATCAAGGATCTGCGCACCAACTATGAGGTTGGTAACACGCAGGCGGTGCTCGACGGCGATTTGGACGACTTCATCGAAGCCAGCTTGAAGCAGGGCGTTTGATGCAGGCGCGCACGTTGACGATACTCACCGGCGCCTCGCGCGGCCTCGGTGCAGCGATTGCAGAGCAGGTACTGCATCGCGATGCGGTGCTGCTAACGATGTCACGCCACCCGGATGAAGCGCTGGAAGCAAAGGCGAGAAGCGCGGGTGCATCGCTCGAACAGTGGGCGGTTGATCTTGCAGACGGCACGGCGGCGTCGGCTCGCCTGGAGGCATGGCTGCATAGTCAGCAAGACTCTTTCTCTTCGGCGACATTAATCAATAACGCGGCGCTCGCTGGCACGGCGGGTCCGATCGGCGAAAGCGACGCGCCGGCGCTGGCTGCGGTGCTGCGCGTTGGGCTCGAGGCACCCGTGCTGCTTACTCGCGCTTTCCTGCGTGCAACGCGCGCGTGGAGTGGTCCGCGCAAAGTTCTGAACATCTCGTCCGGCGCAGGCAAGAAGCCGCTGGCCGGCGCCGCCGCTTACTGCGCCGCTAAGGCGGGGCTCGATCACTTCTCGCGAGTGGTAGCGCTTGACGAATCAAACGGGACCAACGCCGCGCTGATCGTCTCGCTTGCACCCGGCGTCATCGACACCGACATGCAGACGGCATTGCGCGAATCCGATCCGCGCTCGTTCCCTAGTCAGCCTCTCTTTGCCGCGATGAAAACTCAAGGGCAACTGACGTCGGCCGGCGACGCTGCAACCAAGATCCTAGCGTTCCTCGAGCGACGGGATTTCGGAACAAATCCTGTCGCCGACGTGCGCGAGGCCTGGGCCCCATGAGCGAATCCAAAGAACCGGCCCCGCCCGTCGATGAGAACCAGATCATTGCCGAGCGACGCTCCAAGCTCGCCGCATTGCGCGCGGCGGGTCCCGCCTTTCCCAACGATTTTCAACGTACGCATCTGGCCGACGAGTTGCATCTCAAGTACGGCGCGCGCGAGCGCGACACGCTGGCGCAGGAAAACATCGAAGTCTCCGTTGCGGGCCGCATGATGCTGAAGCGCCTGATGGGCAAAGCGAGCTTTGCGACCGTGCAGGACGGCAGCGGCCGCATTCAGTTTTACGTTGCGGACGACGAAGCCGGAAAGGACGCGCACGATGAGTTCAAGCGCTGGGACATCGGCGACATCGTTGCCGCGCGCGGGGTCGTCTTCAAGACGCTGAAAGGCGAGTTGAGCGTTCGCTGCACCGAGCTCCGTCTGCTCGCCAAGTCGTTGCGTCCGTTGCCCGACAAATTCCACGGACTTGAAGATCGCGAGCTTCGTTATCGTCAGCGTTACGTCGACCTGATAATGAGCGACGAGACGCGCAAGTTGTTCGTCACGCGCAGCAAGGCGATTACCGCGATGCGCGATTTCATGGTCGCCGACGGCTTTCTCGAAGTCGAGACACCGATGCTGCAGGTCATCCCGGGCGGCGCCGTGGCCAAGCCGTTCGTGACGCACCATAACGCGCTCGGTATCGACATGTTCCTGCGCATCGCACCCGAGCTATTTTTGAAGCGCCTGGTCGTCGGCGGTTACGAACGAGTGTTCGAAATCAATCGCAATTTTCGAAACGAAGGCATGTCGCCGCGCCATAACCCAGAATTCACGATGCTCGAGTTCTACGCGGCGTATCAGGACTACAAGTGGCTGATGGCTTTCACCGAGCGGCTTATCAATCACGTGGCACTGGCGACCACAGGCTCGGCACGCATTGAATACCAGGGCCAGACGATCGAGCTAACGCCGCCGTTTGCGCGACTTACGACGGTGCAGGCGATCCGGCAGCACGCATCGCAGTACTCCGAGGAACAGTTGACGGACCGCAGCTTCCTGCATCGCGAGCTGCGTGCCAAGGGAAGCGCGCATTCGGAAGAAGCGGGGCTTGGAGCCTTGCAGCTCGCAATGTTTGAAGAGGTCGCCGAGGACAAACTGATCCAGCCAACCTTCATCGTCGACTATCCGGTCGAAGTGTCTCCGTTGGCGCGGGCATCCGATTCGCAGCCGGAAATCACTGAGCGCTTCGAATTGTTTATCGTCGGCCGCGAAATCGCCAACGGCTTTTCCGAGTTGAACGACCCCGAAGACCAGGCGGCTCGCTTCAACGAACAGGCGAAAGCGAAAGAAGCGGGCGACGAGGAAGCGATGTACTACGACGCCGACTACGTGCGCGCGCTCGAGTACGGAATGCCGCCCACAGCCGGGTGCGGCGTCGGCATCGATCGCGTGGTGATGATGCTGACCGACTCAGCGAACATCCGCGACGTGATCCTGTTTCCGCACATGCGGCCGGAATCGTAGGTGTTGGAGCAGCAGAAGCTGCTGCGATTGATTAATCGCCTGCATGCGCGCGCGCAGCCGCCGCTTCCGACCGGATTGATTTCACTGCTCGTCGAAGGTACGCGTGTAGGCGATGCGCAGCCGGCAGTTGCCCGTTTCATTGCAGAACGACTCGACGGCTTCAGCTTGATCAACGAGACCTTGACATTCGCCGACGCCACGCTCGACTTCAAAGCACGCTCGGAGCTGTTGGCTAGAGCCGCCCAGCAACTGCGAGACGCCGGGATGATCACGGGCTGGCGCGATGAAGCGTTGTCGGTCGGCAATCCGCCACTGGCGATCATTGAACGCGCGGCGTGCCGCCCCCTTGGCATTGCTACTCAGGCCGTGCATTTAAATGCATACGTCGACCCGGGCACACTGCTCGTCGCGAGACGCGCGGCGCACAAACA
The DNA here is from genome assembly GCA_013813185.1 of Burkholderiaceae bacterium. Classification (GTDB taxonomy): domain Bacteria; phylum Pseudomonadota; class Gammaproteobacteria; order Burkholderiales; family Burkholderiaceae_F; genus JACCZX01. Next base: position 4,859 of record JACCSD010000085.1, on the reverse strand, counting down.
AATCGATCCGGGCCTTTGGGACAACCTGGTGGGAGGCATGGTGCCCGCCGGCGAATCGCTGCAGCAGGCACTCGCGCGCGAAGCGTGGGAAGAAGCCGGCTTGCAGTTGGATCTTGTTCAGTTGCAGCGCGGCCGCTCATTTCACGTACGCCGTCCCGTCACCGAGGGCATGCAATCTGAAATCGTCCACGTGTACGACACATCGCTCCCGCCCGGCTTGCGGCCGCACAACCGCGATGGAGAAGTCGATGCAATCGAGCCACAAAGCGTCGAAGACATCGTCAGCGCCATCGAACGCGACGAGTTCACGCTCGAGTCCGCGCTGGTCACGCTCGAAAGCATCACGCGCCGCAGCGCGACCCTCACCCCGGCGGGACTATTCTGCGACGACGACTAGGATGCCTCGTCGATCCACGCCATCTGGATTGCTTCCAGAATCTTCTCTCCCGAGCGGTTAGGATCATCCGAAAAGTCCTCGAGCTCGCAAACCCAGCGGTGCAGATCGGTGAACCTGACGGTGCGCGGATCGACGTCCGGATGCTTGTCGTACAAAGCGATTGCAATTTCCAGCGAGTCGATCCATTTCATGACGATTCTTTCTGTTCGATTTCCTTCGCGTGATTGATGCTGTACTTCGGAATCTCGATCGTCAGATCTTCGTTTTGCACGATCGCCTGACACGACAGGCGCGACACCGCAGTCAGGCCCCAGGCGCGGTCGAGCAGGTCTTCCTCGATGTCTTCGGCCGGCGGCAGCGAATTGAAGCCCTTTCGAATGACGCAGTGGCACGTGGTGCACGCCGCCACCTTGCCGCACGCGTGCTCGATATCGACGTGATGATCGAGCAGCGCGTCGGCGACCGACACGCCCGGCTCGGTCTCGAACTCTGCGCCCGCGGGACAGATTTCCGCGTGCGGCAACACCGTGATTCTGGGCATGCGCTTTTGCGTGAAAAAGGCTAGGCGCGGCGGCCGACGCTCGCAAGATCGTCGATGCGCCGGCCCGCGAGCGCTGCGCGGATCGACCGATCCATGCGGCGCGCAGCGAAGTCGTCGGTCGCTTGCGCCAGCGCGTCGATTGAGCTCTTGATAGCGAGGTGGTCATCGCCGCGCGCACTGCCGCCCAACGCGGCAAGCAACCCATCTATCGTCGTCCGTTCATCCGGGGCGAGCAGGTCGCCGTCGGACGCCAGCGCCACATGGGTCGCCTCGATCAAGCGCTGGGCATCCACCTGTTGCTCGCACACGGCACGCCGGCGCATATCGTCGTCGGCCGAGCCGAACGATTCCTGCAGCATGCGTGCGATGTCGTCGTCGCCCAGGCCATAGGACGGCTTGACGACGATCGACGCTTGTACTCCGCTACCGATCTCGAGCGCATTGACGTCGAGCAAGCCATCGGCGTCAACCTGAAACGTGACCCGGACTCGCGCTGCGCCGGCCGGCATCGCCGGTAAACCGCGCAATTCGAAGCGCGCCAGCGAGCGGCAGTCGGCGACGAGCTCACGCTCGCCCTGCACAACATGAATCGCGATCGCGGTTTGCCCGTCCTTGAATGTGGTGAACTCCTGCGCGCGCGCGACCGGAATGGTCGAATTGCGCTCGATGATCTTTTCGACCAGGCCGCCCATTGTTTCCAACCCAAGCGATAGCGGGATCACATCAAGCAGCAGCCAGTCGTCACCGGCCGCCCGGTTGCCGGCGAGCAGATTGGCCTGAATCGCCGCCCCCAGCGCGACCACTTTGTCGGGATCGATGTTCGTTAACGGCGTCTGCCCGAAGAACTCGCCGACGGCTTGCCGTACATGGGGCATGCGAGTGGCACCGCCGACCATCACAACGCCGTCGATCTCGCTGGTCTTGAGCTGAGCATCGCGCAGTGCATTGCGGCACGCAGCCAGTGTCTTCTGTACCAACGGTTGCGTCATCCGCACGAACTCGCGGCTGTCCAGCGTTTGATCGATGACTTCCCCGGTCGACAGGACTGCGTTCACAAGTACCTCGGGCTCGGCCGACATGCGCTCCTTCGCCTCGCGCGCCTTGACCATCAACAGGCGCGTGTCCTGCGCCGACAACGGCAGCGGTTTCGAGTGCTCGACCAGCCAGCAGAAAACGCGCTGATCGAAGTCATCGCCGCCCAACGCGGAATCGCCGCCGGTCGCGAGCACTTCAAACACGCCCTTGGTCAACCGCAGAATCGAAATGTCGAACGTTCCGCCGCCGAGGTCGTAGACGGCGTACACACCTTGCGCGCCGTGATCGAGTCCGTACGCGACCGCAGCCGCCGTCGGCTCACTCAACAAACGCAACACGTTCAGTCCTGCCAGCCGCGCAGCATCCTTGGTCGCCTGCCGCTGCGCGTCGTCGAAGTACGCGGGGACCGTCACCACGGCGCCGACCAGATCACCGCCGAGGGCTTGCTCGGCGCGTTTGCGCAACTTCTTCAGAATCTCGGCCGACACTTCGACTGGACTGCGCACGCCGGCCACGGTTCGCAGCTGCACCATCCCGGGCGCATCGACGAAGTCGTACGGCATGTTCTCGATGTGCTCGACATCGTGCATGCCGCGACCCATCAGGCGCTTCACCGAGACGACCGTGTTGCGGGCGTCAACCGCTTGCTGCCTCTGCGCGGCGTAGCCGACTTCGGTCGCTCCATTCGCCTGAAACTGGACGATCGACGGCAACAGCGAGCGCCCTTCGGCATCGTCGATTACCACCGGAATGCTGTGACGGACCGTCGCCACCAGCGAGTTGGTGGTGCCGAGGTCGATCCCGACCGCCAGCCGATGATGATGCGGGTCGGTCGATTGCCCCGGTTCTGCGATCTGCAACAGTGCCATCAGGCCGACGTGCGACTGTCGCGCAGAGTTTCTGCTGCCGAAGCAATCTCAGTACCGAACTTCTCGACAAACATCAGCTGTCGCACCAGCGACGCGGCGCGGGCGGGATCCGAATCGACGTCGAGCGCACGTTCTATCTCGCCGAGTAATCGATCACGTTCCGACGCCATGCCCCTGTCGAGCGCTTGCAGCGAGGCATCGTCGGAGCTCAAGCGGGCATCGTCCAGCGCTTCGCGCCATTGCAATTGCTGCATCAGGAATTCGGCCGGCATCGCCGTGTTCGACTCAGCATCGATCGGCTCGCCGGCGCGCTCGCACAGGTATGCAGCACGCTTTAGGGGTGACCTCAATGTCCGATACGCCTCATTGGCTTGTGCGGCCCATTGCATCGCCACTCGGTTCTCTGCCGCGGTGCCAGCGGCAAATCGGTCAGGATGCACCTTCCCTTGCACGCTTCGATAGGCGCCGTCGAGCGCGACGGCGTCGAGCGCGAACCGCGGCGGCAGGTCAAAAAGCTGGAAGTGATCCGGAGGAAGGAACATGCCGGCGCGCCGGAACGCGCCCCTGGTCAAATGTTGAAGGACTCACCGCAACCGCAGCGGTTTTTTTCCCTCGGGTTGTTGAACCTGAAACCCTCGTTCAAGCCTTCGCGCCCGAAATCGAGCTCGGTGCCGTCGATGTACGCCAGGCTTTTAGGGTCGACGAAGATCTTGACGCCATGGCTTTCGAACTGCCGATCCTCGGGCTGTGCGACATCGGCGTATTCAAGCTTGTACGCCATACCCGAGCACCCGGTCGTGCGCACCCCCAAGCGCAACCCGATGCCGCGGCCGCGCTTGGCGAGATAACCCGCGACGTGCTGCGCCGCACGCTCGGTCATCGTCACGCCCATCGTTGGTGCTTCGCTCATGCCGCTTGCTTCTCCACGCGCGCTTGTTCTGCTCCGCCGTGCTTGGCGCGGTAGTCGTCGATCGCGGCCTTGATCGCATCTTCGGCCAGGATCGAGCAGTGGATCTTGACCGGGGGCAATGCCAGTTCTTCGGCAATCTGCGTATTGCGGATCGTGCCCGCCTGATCGAGCGTCTTGCCCTTGACCCATTCGGTCACCAGCGACGACGATGCGATCGCCGAGCCGCAGCCGTAGGTTTTAAACCGTGCGTCTTCGATGACGCCCTGCTCGTTGACGCGGATTTGCAGCTTCATCACGTCGCCGCATGCCGGCGCGCCGACCATTCCGGTGCCGACATGATCGTCGCTCTTGTCGAATGACCCGACGTTGCGGGGATTCTCGTAATGATCGATAACTTTCGTGCTGTATGCCATTTTGCTTACCTCAATGTGCAGCCCATTGGACTGTACTTAAATCGATTCCATCCTTATACATTTCCCACAGCGGGGACATCTCGCGCAGCCGCGCCACCTGCCGCGTCACCAGATCGATCGTAAAGTCGATCTCTTCGGGCGTCGTAAAGCGTCCGACAGTAAAGCGGATCGAGCTGTGCGCCAGTTCGTCGCTGCGCCCCAGCGCGCGCAGTACATAAGATGGTTCCAGACTGGCCGAAGTACAAGCCGAACCGGACGACACGGCGACGTCCTTCATCGCCATGATCATGCTTTCGCCTTCGACGAAATTGAAACTCGCGTTCAGATTGTGCGCGACTCTACGTTCCCAGTCGCCGTTCAGGAATACCTGCTCGGTTTGCGATAGGCCCGTCCACAAACGGTCGCGCAACATGCGGATGCGCTCGTTGTCGGTTGCCATTTCCTCACGCGCCAGGCGAAATGCCTCGCCCATGCCGACGATCTGATGCGTCGGGAGCGTGCCCGACCGCAATCCGCGCTCGTGACCCCCGCCGTGCATCTGCGCTTCCAATCGCACGCGCGGCTTGCGCCTGACGAACAACGCGCCCACGCCTTTCGGACCGTAGGTCTTGTGCGCCGAGAATGACATCAGATCAACTTTCAACTGGGCCAGATCAACGACGATCTTGCCGGTCGCTTGCGCCGCATCGACATG
>JACCSD010000073.1 GCA_013813185.1 Burkholderiaceae bacterium | reverse complement strand
CCGCACTCATACGGCGACAACTTTTCCGGGTCCGGGTTGCGCGGACCGAGAACTGCGCCCAACAACATCGGGGCCGCACCGATAGCGAGCCCGACCAGGATGAACAGCAAAATCGAAAGATAGTTTTCGAGGATCACGCGAGATTCACGGTGCCGGTGTGACATGCAAAACGCTGGTGCCCACGGGGAGACTCGAACTCCCACAGCTTTCGCCGCCACCCCCTCAAGATGGTGTGTCTACCAATTCCACCACGTGGGCAGTGGAAATCCCGCAAGATTCTACTTCGGTATGTCGCTCGGCTTCGGCGCCGCATCTGTCGCCGACGGAGCAGGCGTCGGCACGGCAGGAACGGGCGACGCGGGAGCACTCTGCGGTGCCTGACCGCTGGGGGTAGGAATGTCCTTCGGCGCAGGTGCTGCACCCGGTGTCGTGGCGGGCACTCCCATCACACCACCAGTGTCCGACGCGGGGCGCTTGATCTCGGTACTGGTGTACGCCAGGCCAAGCGTCGCCAGAAAAAACACCGTTGCGACGACACCGGTACTGCGCGACAGAAAGTTCGCCGAACCTGTCGCACCGAACAGGCTGCCCGACGCACCGCCGCCGAACGCGGCACCCATGTCCGCGCCTTTGCCGTGTTGAAGCAAAACCAGCACGATGACAGCGATCGCCGCTACGACCTGCACGACGATAAGCAATGTGGTTAACCAAGCCATTTTGAAGCCCTTTTTTCCATAAACCGAATACTACGTGGGTACGGCAGCACAAATCGCCACGAAATCCCGCGCGACCAGCGACGCACCGCCGATCAGCCCACCATCGATATCCGGCTGCGCGAACAATTCCACCGCATTGGCCGGCTTGACGCTGCCGCCGTACAAAATTCTCAAGGCGCGCGCGGCCGTGGCGTCGGCATCGTGCCCCTGCGCGCGCACCTGCGCGCGCAATGCCGCGTGCACTTCCTGCGCCTGCTCCGGCGTTGCGGTGCGACCGGTGCCAATGGCCCACACCGGCTCGTAGGCCAGCGCACCGCTCGCCAACCTTTCAGCGCCGATTCGCTGCAGCACTGCAGCGAGCTGCGCGCTCAGCACTGCCTGCGTGTGCCCGGCTTCGCGCTGCTGCAGCGTTTCGCCAATGCAGACAATCGGCCGCAGTCCCGCCTGCAACACCCGCTCGGCCTTCTGCGCGACGATCGCATCCGTTTCGGCGTGCCACTGCCGGCGTTCGGAGTGTCCTACGATGACCCAGCCGCAGCCGGCGTCGCGTAGCATCTCAGCGGCGATGTCACCCGTGTACGCGCCTGGCTGATGCGCAGATACATCCTGCGCTCCAATCTCTTCCGGACTCAGTGCACGCCGTAGCTGTTCCAGATAGAGATACGGCGCACACACCACCGCATCGCCCGCCAACGCGCTTTTTTGCGCCGCAAATTCGTTCAACCATAGGTCGGTGGACGAGCGCGACCCGTTCATCTTCCAGTTCGCTGCGACCAGTGAACGGCGCGGCTTCAACTTACGTGCCCCCGTCTGCGCCGACCGTCAGCACGATCTTGCCTACGTGCTGGCTCGATTCCATCAACCGATGCGCGTCGGCCGCTTGAGCGAGTGGAAATGTGCGAAACAGCATCGGCTTGACGCGCCCAGACTCGATCAACGGCCAAACCACTTCGCGCAGACGCTTGGCGATCGCTTCTTTGAACGCAACCGAGCGCGGACGCAACGTTGAGCCGGTCACGGTCAATCGGCGACGCAGAACCGCGCTCATATCCAAAGTCGCCTTGGAGCCGCCGAGAAGCGCGATAAAAACCAGGCGGCCGTCGTCCGCTAGGGATGCGATCTCGCGTGGCAGATAGTCGCCAGCCACCATGTCGAGGATCACATCGACGCCGCGGCTGTTCGTGTCTACCTTGATAACCTCCGCAAAGTCTTCTGTCCGGTAGTTGATCGCCCGTTTCGCGCCGAGATCGACGCAAGCCTGGCATTTCTCGTCGCTGCCGGCCGTTGCAAATACGGTGCTCCCGAGCGCCGCCGCCAACTGAATCGCTGCTACGCCGATGCCGCTCGAACCGCCTTGTACCAGCAGCGATTCGCCAGGCACCAGCCGCGCGCGGTCGAAGACGTTGCTCCAGACGGTGAAGTAGGTCTCGGGCAGTCCGGCGGCTTCCGCAAATGACAATGCGTGCGGCTTCGGCAAGCACTGCGCAACCGGCGCGACGCAAAACTCCGCGTAGCCGCCGCCTGCGACCAGCGCGCACACTTCATCGCCGATCTTAAAGCCCGAGTTTCCTGCGTTGCCGCTTTCGATAGAGCCCGAAACCTCCAACCCGGGTAGATCGGAGGCTCCGGCAGGCGGTGCATAGGCGCCTTTGCGCTGCAGAACATCGGGGCGATTCACGCCAGCTGCCTGGACTCGAATCAGAACTTCGCCTGCTGCCCGCTGCGGAATGGGACGTTCGGTCAGCCGTAGCACTTCAGGTCCGCCGGGCTGCGAGATTTCAATGGCCTGCATCGAGCGCGCACTCACGGCTTCCCTCCTAGATGCTTCCACAAGAACGTGTATTCGATTGCCGTCATCAATGCGCGCTGTTCATTGTTCGACGCCGCGCCGTGGCCGCCTTCGATGTTCTCGTAGTACCAGGCGTCGTGCCCCTGTTCGCGCATACGCGCGAACATCTTGCGCGCGTGTGCGGGGTGCACGCGATCGTCGCGTGTCGACGTGACGAACAGTGTCGGCGGGTAGCGCGCATCCTTACGCACGTTCTGGTACGGCGAGTACTTGGCGATGTAAGCCCAGTGCTCCGGCACATGCGGATCGCCGTACTCGGCCACCCAGCTCGCACCGGCCAGCAGCTTGCTGTAGCGCTCCATGTCGAGTAGCGGCACCTGCGCTACGGCGGCGCCGAACAGTTCGGGCCGCTGCGTCAGCGCGGCACCGACCAGCAACCCGCCGTTGCTGCCGCCGCGAATGCCGATCTGCTTCGGCTGCGCGATGCCGCGCCGCGCGAGATCTTCGCCAATCGCGATGAAATCGTCGAACGCGTTCTGGCGCCTTTCTTTCAACGCTGCCTGATGCCACGCGGGCCCGAACTCTCCGCCGCCGCGAATGTTTGCGATAACCAGCACTCCGCCGCGCGCGAGCCACGCGCGACCGAGCGCGCCGCTGTAGAACGGTTCGAGCGCGTTCTCGAAGCCACCGTAGCCGTACAGCATCGTCGGCGCATTCTTCACGCCGGCCGGACCGATAACGAAGTACGGCACACGCGTGCCATCGCGCGACGCCGCCTCGAGCTGTTGCACGGTCATGTGCGACGCGTCGAAAAACGCCGGCGTCGACTTCAGCTTCTCGATCGGTTGTCCGGCGGCGCCGACGAACAGCGTCGGCGGCGTCAGAAAATCCTGATAGGTGATGAAGAGTTGATCCGACGCGTAGCGATCGAGCGGCCGCGCATTCGCTGCGCCCAGGGGTGGCAGGGCAATTTCCTCGCGGCGCCAGCCGCTGCTCGATGGTGTCAGCACCCACAAACGACTGCGGACGTTGTCGAGGACGTCGAGCACGATCGTGTTGCGGGTAACGGACCAGTCCCTCTGCAGCGCAGTGCGCGCGGTCGGCTCGAACAAAACTTCAAACGCGCGCTTTCCGTCCAGAAATTCCTGCGTCTTCGCGGCGATCAGCGCGCCGGCCGGATACGAGCGGCCACCGATGTCCCACGCGGTGCGCAGCCGGAGGACGAGCCACGGGCCGACGATCTGTGCGGCGGCGTCATTCGGCACCGCGAGGCGCACCGGCACACCGTCACGCAACACGAAAGTTTCGCCGTTGTAGAACGCGATCGAGCGACGCACACCCTCTGTCACCCTCGTCGTGCCATCGCGCACGTCGTGATCGACCCACGCGCCGACACCGACGTCGGTGCGTTGCCCCTCGAAAACGGTGACGGCCTGTGCGAGCGGAGTGCCGCGACTCCAGCGCTTCACGATTCGCGGATAGCCGCTGTCAGTCAGACTGCCGGCCCCGAAATCGGTGCTGACATAGATCGTGTCGCGGTCGCGCCAGTCAACGTCGGATTTCGCTTCGGGCAAGGCAAATCCGTCGCCGACGAATTGTTTTTTGACAAGATCGAACTCGCGCACCACGACCGCGTCGCCGCCGCCGCGCGAAAGACTGATCAGGCAGCGATCACCGCTGGGTGGCAGACACTGCGCGTTCTTCCATACCCAGTTTTCTTTCTCGTCGCGCGCGAGCGTGTCGACGTCGAGCACCGTTTCCCACGCCGATTGCGTCTTCCGATATTCGGCCCACGTCGTGCGGCGCCAGAGGCCGCGCGGGTTGGCACGGTCCTGCCAGAAGTTGTAAAGGTGATCGTCATGCACGGCCGCCTGCGCAATGCGCTCGCGCGAGTCGAGCACGTCGCGCACTTCATCTCGAATCTGCGCAAACTCCGCACGGTCGCGCAGCTCGGACAACGTACGTGTGCTCGCTGCGCGCGCGAAATCGAGCGCGCGCGCGCCGTCAACTTCTTCGAGCCAAAGATACGGATCGTCGAGTTCGTTGGACATGGCAGTCTGTGCCGGCAGCGTGGTGACCCACGCAGCGCCCGCGATCAGAAAGAGAATTCTCGTGGCGGCGCGACGCATGCAGACAAAGGCGCCGTTGTGGGCGCCGGAGCCCATTGAAAACTACTGCTGCTGGGCTGCAGCGGTGCCGTCGCCGCCAACGGCCTTCATCGATAGCCGCACGCGTCCCTTTTCGTCGGCCTCGATCACCTTGACCTTGACCGCCTGGCCTTCCTTCAAATAATCGGCGACCGCGTTGACCCGCTCGTTGGCGATCTGCGAGATGTGCAGCAAGCCATCCTTGCCCGGCAGAATCTGCACGATCGCGCCGAAATCGAGCAGGCGCAGCACCGTGCCGTCGTACACCCGGCCGACTTCGACTTCCGCCGTGAGCTCGGCGATGCGACGCTGCGCCTCGCGGCCCTTTTCCTGATCCACGCTGGCGATGATGATGGTGCCATCGTCCTCGATGTCGATCTGCGTACCGGTCTCTTCAGTCAGCGCGCGAATCACCGCACCACCCTTACCAATCACATCGCGAATCTTTTCCGGATTGATCTTCATCTTGATCATGCGCGGCGCAAACGCGGACAGCTCGCCGCGCGAAGCGCCGATCGCATCCTGCATCTTCTGCAGGATGTGCATGCGCGCTTCCTTCGCCTGTGCCAGCGCGACCTGCATGATCTCGCGCGTGATGCCTTCGATCTTGATGTCCATCTGCAGCGCTGTGACTCCGGTCGCGGTGCCCGCCACCTTGAAGTCCATGTCGCCCAGATGATCTTCGTCGCCGAGGATGTCGGTCAGCACCGCGAACTTGTTGCCTTCCTTGATCAGGCCCATCGCGACACCGGCCACGTGCGCCTTCATCGGCACGCCGGCGTCCATCAGTGCAAGACAACCGCCACACACGGATGCCATCGACGAAGAGCCATTGGACTCGGTAATCTCGGCCACGACCCGCAGCGAGTATTGAAAATCTTCATACGACGGCAGGCACGCAAGCAGTGCGCGCTTTGCAAGGCGGCCGTGGCCGACTTCGCGCCGCTTCGGTGCACCGACGCGGCCCGTTTCGCCGGTCGCAAACGGCGGCATGTTGTAGTGAAGCATGAAGCGCTCGCGATACTCGCCCTGCAGTGCGTCGATGATCTGCTCGTCCTGCTTGGTGCCAAGCGTTGCGATAACCAACGCCTGCGTTTCGCCGCGCGTGAACAACGCGGAACCGTGTGTACGCGGCAAGACGCCGAGACGAATCTCGATCGGCCGCACGGTGCGCGTATCGCGTCCGTCGATGCGCGGCTCGCCGTCAAGGATCTGACTGCGAACGATCTTCGCTTCGAGGTCGAACATCATGTTGCTCATCTCATTGCCGTCGACCGGCGCCTGACCACTCGCTGCGGCGCTGGCTGCCGCATCGCTGAGGGTCGATGAGTAAATCTCCTTGATTCGATTCGAGCGCGCCTGCTTGCTGCGCATCTGGTAGGCCTCGCGCAGCGCCTGGCCGGCGTTCTGCGCGACAGAAGCCATCAACGCTTCGTTCTTCGCCGCCGGCTGCCATTCCCACGCCGGCTTGCCCGCGTCGCGCACCAGATCGTGAATCGCATTGATCACGACCTGCATCTGCTGATGGCCATGCATCACGCCGCCGAGCATCACATCTTCGGGCAACTGATCGGCCTCGGACTCGACCATCAGCACCGCACGCTCGGTGCCGGCGACGACGAGATTCAGTTGCGAAGTCTTCAGCTGCGTCGCGGTCGGGTTGATCACGTACTGACCATCCACGTAGCCGACGCGCGCCGCCCCGATCGGGCCTTTGAAGGGCACGCCCGACAGCGACATCGCCGCCGACGCGCCGATCAGTGCCGGAATATCCGGGTCGATCTCGGCATCCACTGACAGCACGTGAATCACCACCTGCACTTCGTTGTAAAAACCATCGGGAAACAGGGGTCGCAGCGGGCGATCGATCAGGCGCGACGTCAGTGTTTCCTTTTCCGATGGGCGGCCTTCGCGCTTGAAGAACCCGCCCGGAATGCGGCCGGCTGCGTAGGTCTTTTCAACGTAGTCGACCGTCAGCGGAAAGAAATCCTGCCCGGGCTTCGCTACCCGACGCGCAACGACCGTTGCCAGCACCATTGTGTCGCCGATCGAGCACAGCACCGCACCGTCCGATTGCCGGGCGATCTCGCCCGTTTCCAGCGTTACCGTATGCGCGCCATATGAAAAACTTTTCGTGACTTTCTCAAACATTCTCATTCCTTTGTCATTCGCGGCGTCCGATCTCATCGACAGAACGCAAAAAGCCCGCGCGGACCGTTCCGTGCGGGCTTGGATGATTCGTATCGGACACTACTTTCGCAGTCCGAGGCTATCGATGAGCCCCTTGTACGAATCGGGGTTCTTGCCTTTCAAGTAATCGAGCAATTTGCGGCGGCGGCTGACCATTTTCAGCAAACCACGGCGTGAGTGATGATCTTTGACGTGCGCCTTGAAGTGATCGGTCAACTCGTTGATGCGCGCGGTTAACAGCGCGATTTGCACTTCGGGCGATCCGGTGTCGGCCTGCGCGCGCTGGTACTTGGCGACGATTTCCGACTTGTTGATATCTGCAACTGACATGGCGTCCCTTTCAGTGAACTTCACACGCGGACACGGAAGGATGGCCGTGCCGTGAAAAGCATGCGATTGTAGCTCAGCGCGCCGGCGCAAGCGCTGGGCGCAAGCGTTGGGCGGAGCTGGCCTGCCTGGGCGTCGGGCACTGAAGTGCCGACCACTGCGGTACTCACAGCCGCCGCGGCGAAATCGGGCTAAAGCACGATTTCGC
>JACCSD010000070.1 GCA_013813185.1 Burkholderiaceae bacterium | reverse complement strand
ACGCAATCCATAATTTGCGCAGCGGTGTCAGCGCAACGCGCTGATGTAGCACCTGAAAGTTTTCGTGCTCGATTTCGGTCAGCAGCGCCGAGTAAATCGCACCCATCATCAATCCGGGTCGTTGCGCCTTGCGGTCCGGCGCGGGCAGCAGCCCCAACGCTTCTCGGTACACCGCGCGCGCGCGCTCCGCCTGAAACCGCATCAAAGGCACAAAGCCGTCGACGTAACGCGCAGCTAGAACGTCGGACGCCTTGACCTCGAAGCGCTGCATCTCATCGAGCGGCAGATAAATGCGGCCACGCCGCGCATCGTCGCCGACGTCACGGATGATGTTGATCAACTGGAGCGCGAGCCCGAGGCGGGCAGCGTATTGCAGCGTTTGCGGGTCGCGAAATCCGAAAATCCCGGCCGACATCTCGCCGACGACTCCCGCGACCAGGTACGCGTAGCGCTGCAGGGCTGCGTAGTCGAGGAAACGATTCTGTCGCAGATCGACCTGCATGCCATCGATAACGGCGCTCAGTCTTTGCTGGGAAATTCCGAATTCGCCATGAATGAACGGCTGCAGGGCGCGGGTGACCGGGTGAGTTGGATGCCCGCCGAACAACTGCGCGATCTCGCTGCGCCACCAGCCAAGCGTTGCCTCAGCGACGGCGGCATCGCTGACCTCATCGACGACGTCATCGACTTCGCGGCAGTACGCATATACGGCGGTGATCGCGCGGCGGCGTTCGGGCGGCAAGAATAAAAACGAGTAGTAGAAGCTCGAACCGCTACCGGCAGCTTTGCTTTGACAATATTCGTCCGGTGTCATGTTGGCAGCGGTTGCAGCGCGCGCCAGCCCATTAACGTCCAGTCACACGCCGACAGCGTCGGTCGACGAGAAAAGACGTCGCCATTGACGCCATCGATCCGCTCGAGAATTCGAAGCCCGCCTTGTACGACCAGACGCAGCTCGATCCCTATTCGTCCGCCCAGCGCACGCGCGAGCGGCGCACCACTGTGCAGAAGATCGCGGGTGCGCTGAACTTCGAACGTCATCAGGCTCCGCCAACGCTCATCGACGGTGCCTTGTGCGATCTGCGCTTCGCTTACGCCAAACGCCGTCAGATCCGACTGCGGCAAATACACGCGCCCCTTGCGCCAATCGAGTGCGACGTCCTGCCAGAAATTGGCGAGTTGCAAGCCGCTGCAGATCGCATCGGACTGCTGCAGATGCTTCTCCTCGTCGCGGCGAAATAGCTGCAACAACAAACGGCCGATCGGATTGGCCGAACGGCGGCAATAGGCGAGCAGCAGTTCGAAGGAGGCATAACGCACCGTCGATACGTCTTGCGAAAACGCGGACAAGAGGTCATGCAACAGCGGCAGCGCCAGCTGGTGCTCGCTTATCGCAGTGGCGAGGTCCGGCCACGCGGACGGCGCGCCGGCTTCGATCGCCTGCAGTTGCGCTCGCAATGCATCGAGTGCCGCCAGACGCTCGGCCGGCGCAGCGTCCCCTTCATCAGCAATGTCGTCAGCCGTGCGCGCGAAGCGATAAATCGCGCGCACCGCGGGACGCAGCGCAGCGGGCATCAGCCACGATGCAACCGGAAAGTTCTCGTAGTGGCCGACACTCATGGCGTCGAAGCTATCACAGCTCCTCGCTCGAACAAGGTGCCACGATGGTTCCGTTAGAATCGGCGCCGTTTCGCGAGTCGTGAACAGAAGAGACAACAGCACTGCGCCGCGAAGGTGGCGAAATTGGTAGACGCACCAGGTTTAGGTCCTGACGCCTTCACCGGCGTGGGGGTTCGAGTCCCCCCCTTCGCACCACCGAAGAATTCAAAGACTAAGAATGCAACAGACCATACAGTCCCTGAGCGCACTTGAACGCCGTGTCGATCTGACCGTTCCGGCAGCGGCGATAGAGCAGGAAGTGAAGACCCGGCTCGCCAAACTTGCGCGCGACATGAAGATGCCGGGCTTCCGGCCTGGCAAGGTGCCGATCAAGATGGTCGCGCAAACTTACGGCGCGCAAGTCCAGGCCGAGGTGTTGAACGACAAGGTGGGCGAAGCCTTCCATTCGGCGGTGACCGCGGGCAACCTGAAAGTTGCCGGGCAGCCGCGGCTCGAACCGCGCTCGGTGGAGGACACCGAGAACCCGACCGGCGACAGCAACAAGGACCTCAATTTTTCGGCGACATTCGAGATCTACCCCGACATCAGCGTCGGCGACTTGTCCAGCGCCGATTTGCAGCGTCCAACGTGTTCGATCGGCGAGGCGGAAATCGATCGCACGCTGCAGATCATGCGCAAGCAACGCGCGACGTTTGAAGATGTACAGCGCCCTGCGCAAGACGAGGATGCCGTAACGATCGACTTCAAGGGCACGCATGCCGAAGGTGAGAATGCCGGGCAAGCGTTCGAGGGCGGCAGCGCCAGCGATTTCAAATTTACGTTGAGCGAGGGCCGGATGCTGCCGGAGTTCGAGGCAGCCGTGCGTGGCATGTTGCCCGGACAAAGCAAAACATTTGCGTTGACGTTTCCCGCCGATTACGGTGCGCCGACGATGGCCGGCAAGGCGGTTAATTTTGAAGTGACGGTCAAGCAGGTGCAGCAGCCGCAATTGCCGCCGATCGACGCCGAGTTTGCGCGATCGCTGGGTGTCGCCGATGGCGATGTCGCGAAGATGCGGACCGAGATCAAGAATAATCTCGGGCGCGAGGTGGCGTCGCGCCTGAAAGCTCGCACCAAGGATCAGGCGATGGCGGCGTTGCTTGCGACGAGCTCGTTTGAAGTGCCAAAGTCACTCGTTGAGTCCGAAAAACAACGGTTGGCGGAGAGCGCTCGCGGCGATTTGATCGCGCGCGGAATGGCGGCACAGGATGCGCCGCTGCCGCTCGACTTGTTCGCGCCGGAAGCAGATCGGCGCGTGCGGCTGGGCCTGCTGCTGGGCGAAGTGGTGCGTGCCAATAACCTGCAATCGCGGCCCGATCAGATCCGCAGGCTGGTCGAAGAGATTGCACAGAGCTATGAAAAGCCGCAGGATGTGATTAACTGGTACTTGTCGGATCGCAAGCGGCTCGCCGACCTTGAAACCGTTGCGCTCGAGGACAACGTTACGACCTGGGTGTTACAGCGCGCAAAGGTCGTTGAGACGCCGGTCGAGTTCGACGAGCTGATGGGGCACAAAGGGAAATGAGGGTTTCGGCAATGAGCACAACGCAGATGAGCACCGCCATGGAGCCGCAAGGCCTCGGCATGGTGCCAATCGTGATCGAGCAGAGCGGGCGCGGCGAGCGCGCTTATGACATTTATTCGCGCTTGTTGCGAGACCGGGTCGTGTTCATCGTAGGGGCGGTGACTGAACAGACGGCGAATCTGGTGGTCGCGCAGCTTTTATTTCTCGAATCGGAGAACCCGGACAAGGACATCTCGCTCTATATCAATTCGCCGGGCGGTTCGGTGAGTGCGGGGTTCGCGATTTACGACACGATGCAATTCATCAAGCCCGAAGTCCAATCGATCTGCATCGGAGTGGCGGCCAGCATGGGCGCGTTCCTGCTCGCCGCGGGTGCCAAGGGGAAGCGCTACTCGTTGCCGAACTCGCGCATCATGATCCATCAACCGATGGGCGGTGTTCAGGGCCAGGCAGCCGACATTGAAATCCACGCCAAGGAAATTCTGTATTTGCGCGAGCGGCTGAACAAGATTCTGGCCGAGCGCACGGGGCAACCGGTCGAGAAGATCGCGAAAGACACCGATCGCGACAACTTCATGTCGGCCGACGATGCCGTAAAGTACGGGCTGATCGACAAGATCTTCATCAGTAGAAGCGAGCAGCCGTAGTCGACGACCGCTGGGAGTAGTAGCAGGAATGCCGGACAAAAAAGGCTCGAGCGAGAAACTTCTGTACTGCTCGTTCTGCGGCAAGAGTCAGCATGAAGTCAAAAAGCTGATTGCCGGGCCGTCGGTATTCATCTGCGATGAATGCATCGACCTGTGTAACGACATCATCCGCGACGAGACCACCTCGGATACGGGCTCGGGCGCGATCAAATCCGATCTGCCAACACCGCGCGAGATCGGCACGATCCTCGATCAGTACGTCATTGGCCAGGACAAAGCGAAGCGAATTTTGTCAGTCGCTGTATACAACCACTACAAGCGGTTGAAGCACATGGGCTCGAAGGACGACATCGAGCTTGCCAAGAGCAACATCTTGCTGATCGGGCCGACCGGGTCGGGCAAGACTTTGCTGGCGCAGACGCTGGCGCGGCTGCTGAACGTGCCGTTCGTGATCGCCGACGCGACCACGTTGACCGAAGCCGGCTACGTCGGCGAGGACGTCGAGAACATCATTCAGAAATTGCTGCAGAACTGCAATTACGAAGTCGAGAAAGCGCAGCGTGGGATTGTTTACATCGATGAGATCGACAAGATTTCACGCAAGAGCGACAACCCATCGATCACCCGCGATGTGTCGGGCGAGGGCGTGCAACAGGCCTTGTTGAAGCTGGTGGAAGGCACGATCGCTTCGGTGCCGCCGCAGGGCGGGCGCAAGCATCCGAATCAAGACTTCGTGCAGATCGACACGACGAACATTCTGTTCATCTGCGGCGGTGCGTTCGATGGGCTGGAAAAGATCATTCGCAACCGCTCGGAGAAGAGCGGCATTGGCTTTTCCGCCAGCGTGACCAGTCAGAGCGACCGAGCGGTCGGCGAGCTGTTACGCGATGTCGAGCCGGAGGATCTGATCAAGTTCGGGCTGATCCCGGAGCTGGTGGGCCGCCTGCCGGTCATCGCCACGCTCGACGAGTTGAGTGAAGAAGCGCTGGTGGAGATTCTGGTCGAACCCAAGAACGCACTGATCAAGCAGTTTCACCGCCTGTTTCAGATGGAAAGCGTCGAACTCGAAATCCGCAACGACGGCCTTAAAGCCATCGCGCGCAAAGCGCTGAAACGCAAGACCGGGGCGCGCGGATTGCGGTCGATCGTCGAAAGCATCCTGCTCGACGTGATGTACGACCTGCCGAGTACCAAGAACGTCATCAAGGTCGTCGTAGACGACAACACGATCACCGGCGGAAAGCCGCTTCTGATCTACTCCGATCAGCCCAAAGTTGCCAGCGCGCCGCGCTGAGCATTGGTTGCAATCAGCCCGGTTTTCCCCGCAGTTATCCGCCGGGCGACGCTGGCCCGCTGCATGCTAGATTGGGTTTGCCCGCATTCTTTCTGCGCTTGCATTCACGCAGCGCGGGCGCATATGACGCTTAAAGTCACGTGAAGGGAACGCACCGAATGACAACCCAGATCCTGCCGCCGGAGACCACGACCCTGCCGTTGCTGCCGCTGCGCGACGTTGTCGTCTTTCCGCACATGGTCATTCCGCTGTTCGTCGGCCGTCCGAAGTCGATCAAGGCGCTTGAAGCTGCGATGGAAGCCGGGAAAAGCATCATGCTGGTCGCGCAGAAGAACGCGGCCAAGGATGAGCCCGAAGCCGAGGATATCTACGAGATCGGCTGCGTTGCCAACATCCTGCAGATGCTGAAGCTGCCCGATGGCACGGTCAAAGTGCTGGTCGAAGGTGCGCAGCGGGCACGGATCGAACGGATCGTCGATGGTCCTGCCCATTTCACTGCGGATGTCCTGCCGATCGTGCCCGAGCAGCAGTCGACCGCCGAATCCGAAGCGCTTCGGCGCGCGATCGTCACGCAGTTCGATCAGTACGTAAAACTGAACAAGAAAATTCCGGCTGAAATTTTGACCTCGATCGCCGGGATCGATGAGGCGGGCCGTCTGGCCGACACAATTGCCGCACATCTGCCGCTGAAGCTCGAGCAGAAGCAAAAGGTTCTCGAGATGTTCGGCATCAACGAGCGTCTGGAACATCTGCTGGCGCAGCTGGAAGCCGAGATTGACATCCTGCAGGTGGAAAAGCGCATCCGTGGCCGTGTGAAGCGGCAAATGGAGAAGAGCCAGCGCGAGTATTACCTGAACGAGCAGGTCAAGGCGATCCAGAAGGAGCTCGGCGAAGGCGAAGAGGGCGCCGATCTGGAAGAGCTTGAAAAGAAAATCAAGGCGGCGCGCATGCCGAAGGCCGCGCGCGACAAGGCGACTTC
>JACCSD010000054.1 GCA_013813185.1 Burkholderiaceae bacterium | reverse complement strand
CCGCGGGGTGGCCGGTATCGAGCAGCAGATCGGCCGGCAGCCCGACCTTGCGCGCCAGATCGACGTGCTTGTCGACCATGCCGCACACCATGATCGGACGGCACGGCTCGTGCATCGAGTGGATGTCCAGCAGAAAATCGGCCGCGTCGACAAAAGGCTGCAGCTGGCGTGCGCGGCGCAGCTCTGTCGAATCGCGCGCGCCGAACAGCACGTCGTCGGCCCAGACGCGGTTGTAGTCCTCGTCGATGTAGCGCGACGCATCCGGGTCGTCGAAGTCGAAGCGTGCATAGGCGTCGACGTTGGCAAAGGCGACGATCAGCTTGCCCGCAACCGGCCTGACTTGCTCGCGCAGCAGGTGGTCGAGCGCGTGCGCGCCGCAGAACTCGTTGCCGTGCGTCAACGCCTGCACCATCACGGTCGGCCCGGCGCGGGCAGAGTCGAATACGTGCACATAATCGACTCCGGTGTTGCCGTCCTTGTAGTTCGCGATGTCAGGCGGTTGCACCTCGACCGGATGATGGCCGCGCACAGGTTCAGCCACACGTTCAGCCACACGTTCAGCCACGGCGTATTTCCTTTCCGATGTAGTCAACGATCGCTTCGATCAAATGGTGCAGCTTGCGCTGCAGCGGGGCGAAACCGGCGTTGCGCTCGCGCTTCGCCTCGTCCATGTAGAGCCGCTTGTTGATTTCGAGCTGCAGGCTATGGCGGCCCGCGGCGGGCTTCGAATACGCCTTGACCAGCTCGACGCCCTTGTAGGGATCGTTGATGCTGACGCTGTACCCCGTCGCGGCCAATGTAGCGCGCACGAACTCGGTGAAGGCCGGATCGCAGGTCGATCCGTCGCGGTCGCCGAGAACAAAGTCGGCGCGCGCGGTTCCCGGGCCGCCTTCACCCATCGGGCCGGCGACCGAGTTCATCGAATGGCAGTTGATGTGATAAACGACGCCGAAGTCGCCGTGCGACTGATCGATCCCACCGCTGAGCGCGCGGTGATACGGGGCGTGGCAGCGCTCGATCCGGCCGATCACCTCATCGACCTTCAGCTTGCGCCCGTAAATCGCGCGGCCATCGTCGAGCGTGCGCCAGATCAGTGCCTTGCCGATGCGCGCCTTGCCGCTCGGTACGTGCGTATGCGGCCAGGCTCCGCCCTCGATCAAGTCGAGGTCGATATCGCCCGCATGACGGTTCGGGTCCAGATAGGTGCGCGGCGTCAGGGCAGCCAGCAGAGGCACGCCCAGCTCCGTAGCCGGCATATACAGTTCGTCGACGAAGCAATCTTCGCCGTCGCGCAGATCGAACTCGGACACGACCGCATCGAAGTCCGCCGGAAACCGGAAACCGGAGTGCGGCGAGTCGAGCACCAGCGGAACGCGCGGTTGCCTCGGGCCATGCCAGTGAAAAGCTGCTTCGTTCATTGCAAGGGATCTTTTCTAACGTCGTTCAAATGGCATGCCGACCAGCGCGCCGGCGCAATCTCGCGCAGCGCCGGCACTTCGGCCGAACAGCGCGGCATCGCGTGCGGGCAGCGCGGATGAAAGTGGCAGCCCGCTGGCGGCGCCAGCGGCGATGGGATCTCGCCTTTGATCGGAACGAACGCGCGTCGTTTGCGATCGATGCGCGGCACTTCGGTCAGCAGCGCCTGCGTGTACGGATGATTGGGTGCCGCGAACAGCGCCTCGGTGGCAGCGATTTCGACGACGCGACCCAGATACATCACGACCACGCGATCCGACAAATGCCGCACGACGCCAAGATCGTGGCTGATGAACAAGTACGTCAACTGGAACTGATCGCGCAGGTCCATGAACAGGTTGAGCACCTGCGCCTGGATCGACACGTCGAGCGCGGCGACCGCTTCATCGCACACCAGAAACTCGGGCTTGACCGCCAGCGCACGCGCGATGCCGATGCGCGCGCGCTGCCCACCGGAAAACTGATGCGGGTAGCGGCGCACATAACCGGGATCGAGTCCGACGCGCTTCAGCAACTCAGCAACGTAGTCTTCAATTTGCTTGGCGTCGATCAGCCCGTGCACACGCGGCGCCTCACCGATGATCTGCGCGACGCGCATACGCGGGTTCAGCGACGCAAACGGATCCTGAAAAATCATCTGGATCGGACGGCGGGCACCGTTCACGTGCGCGACCGATTGGCCTCGATAACGCACCACGCCGTCGCTCGGCGCGTACAGGCCGCAGGCGACGCGGCCCAGCGTTGATTTGCCGCAGCCCGATTCACCGACCAGTCCGACCACTTCGCGCTCGTTGACCGCGAAGCTCACGTGATCGACCGCGTGCACCGTGTGTTCGCTGACTTTCGCGCCGAGTGTCCGCGCGAACCTTTCGATGACGTCCAGCCGCTTCGAAAAGCGTTTGGACACCGCGTCGAACTCAAGCAACGCGCTCATGCACGCGGTCCAGGTACTGCAGCGGAAAGTAGCAGCGCAGCTCGCGACCGTCGACAAGAGTGAACGCGGGCATTGCCGCGCACGGCGCCGCAGCGCGCTCGCAGCGCTGCCTGAATGCGCATCCTGGCCCCAGTGTGATCAGCGACGGTGTCGAGCCGCTGATCTGCTTGAGCCGCTGGCCCGGCGCAGTGGCGGCCGGCACCGAGTCGAGCAGCCCGCGCGTGTACGGATGGCGCGGCGCTTCCAGCACGTCGTCGGCCGTGCCGAGCTCGACGATGCGGCCCGCATACATCACTGCGATGCGATCCGCGAGCCCGGCGACCACGGCGAGGTCATGCGTAATCCAGATCAGCGCTGTGCCCGACTCGCGTACCAGCTTTTGCATCTCGTACAGGATCTGGCCTTGCACGGTCACGTCAAGCGCGGTTGTCGGTTCGTCGGCAATGATCAGATCCGGGCTGTGCAGCATCGCAATCGCAATCGCCACGCGCTGCCGCATGCCGCCTGAAAACTGATGCGGGTATTGCGCAAGACGTTCTGCCGGCGACGCGATACCGACGCGGCTCAACGTTGCCATCGCGCGCTCACGCGCGGACTCGCGCGATACCTGCTCGTGCGCGAGCACCGTTTCGACCATCTGCGTTTCGATCGACAGGACCGGATTCAACGTCATCATCGGATCCTGAAAAATCATTGCGATCCGCTTGCCTCGCAACGCACGCATGTGCTCGGGCGATGCGCCGACCAGCTCGGTGCCGTCGAACACGATACTGCCGGCGGCGATACGGCCCGGCGGATCGATCA
This sequence comes from Burkholderiaceae bacterium, assembly GCA_013813185.1. Classification (GTDB taxonomy): domain Bacteria; phylum Pseudomonadota; class Gammaproteobacteria; order Burkholderiales; family Burkholderiaceae_F; genus JACCZX01. The sequence continues at coordinate 1,052 of JACCSD010000054.1, read as the reverse complement.
AACCCAGAATCGAAAACCCGGTGACCGATTTTCCTGAACCCGATTCGCCGACCAGACCGAGCACTTCGCCGCGCTGCAGCTCGAACGAAACGTCGCCGACCGCCGGCAGCACGCCGTCGCGAGTTGCGAATTCGGTGCGCAGGTTGCGGATGGACAGCAGAGACATCGAAAGTGCCGTCATCCCCGCGCAAGCGGGGATCCAGGTCGACTGGCGGGGCACCGCTGGATTCCCGCTTGCGCGGGAATGACAATGCCGGTCTGCGTTTTCATCGCGCCAGCCGCGGATTCAAGATGTCGCGCAGCTGATCGCCGACCAGGTTGATCGCAAGAATCGTCAGCAGCAACGCGATGCCGGGATACATGCTGATCCAGTATTTTCCCGACATCAGCACCTCGTAACCGTTCGCGATCAACAGGCCTAAGGAGGGCTCGGTCGGCGGCAAACCAAGACCGAGGAATGACAGCGTTGCTTCGAGCGCAATCGCGTGCGCGACCTGCACGGTGCCGACCACGATCAGCGGCGGCAGCGCGTTCGGCAGCAGATGGCGCAGCACGATGCGCGCGCCCGACAATCCAAGCGAGCGCGCGGCCTCGATGTATTCCTTGTTGCGCTCGACCAGTGCAGCGGAGCGCGCAGTGCGTGCGTAGTACGCCCACTGCACCGTCACCAGCGCGATGATGATCTTGTCGACGCCCTTGCCGAGGACTGCCAGCAGAATCAGTGCGACCAGAATCGCCGGGAAGCCAAGCTGGATATCGACGATACGCATCACCAGCTGCTCGAAGCGTCCGCCCAGGTAGGCAGCCAGCACGCCGAGAATCGAACCGATCGTCAACGCGATGACGCCCGAGACGACGCCGACCATCAGCGAAACCCGCAGTCCGTAAAAGATCGCCGACAGCATGTCGCGCCCCTGACCGTCGGTGCCGATCCAGTACGTCATGCCGTCGACACTTTTTGCGCCGGGCGGCAGGCGCGAGTCGAGCAGATCGAGCTTGGCCAGGTCATACGGGTTTTGCGGCGCAATCCACGGTGCGAACAGCGCGATCGC
>JACCSD010000029.1 GCA_013813185.1 Burkholderiaceae bacterium | reverse complement strand
GCTGCAGTACGCAAATAAGGAATAGCGATGAGGAAAATGATCGCGGCAGCGGGCGTCTTTGTGCTCAGCGTCGGTTTGATGGGCTGTTCCACGGTGCAGCCCTGGCAGAAGGGCAATCTCGCGAAGCCCGAAATGGCGTTCGACCCCGATCCTCTGCAAACACGCTTCGCCGAGCACACGTACTTCAGCAAGGAAGGCGCATCGGGCGGAATGAGCGTAGGCGGCGGCGGTTGCGGGTGTAACTGATGCCGATACCAGCGAAAAGCGGCTCGATCCTCGCGGCCGCGTTGGCGTTACCGGGCATCGTTCCATCTGCGCACGCGCAGGTGACCGTGCCCAACTCGACCTTGATTCAGTTCAAGTATCTGTACTACCGCGACTACCAGGCTTCCGGCGGCGTCAATAACAACGGCGAGCGCATGACGGTCAAGTCGCCTGCGCTGTATCTGCTGGCGCCGATCAGCGACAGTTGGGTGTTCGAAATCGGCGCGGTCTACGACAGTGTCTCGGGCGCATCCCCGTACTATCACACGGTGCTCTCAGGGGCTTCTGGAAGACCGATCGAAGATGGGCGCGCGGCTGGCGATCTGACGGTCACCAAGTACTTCGGCAGGACCGCCCTTTCAGTGCGGGGCGCCTATTCGACCGAGGATGACTACAAATCTGTCGCAGGGGGATTGACACTGCGCCATGCGACTCCCGATCAGAACACCACGTTCACGATCGGCGCGGGTTATTCGAGCGATGAAATTTCCCCCACCGACGGACCGGTTTTTACGCGCACCAAGAACACGCTCGATGGCATCGTCGGCATCACGCAGGTACTGGGCCGCAACGACACCGGGCAGATCAATCTGTACTACGCGCGTCAGAGCGGTTATCTGACCGACCCCTACAAGGCTCTGTACGGAATCGACCAGCGGCCTGACAGTCGCGATCAGCGCGCCGTCTTGGTCCGATGGAATCATTACTTCGATAGCTTCAAGGCCGCGTTGCGCACGTCCTATCGCTTCTATAACGACGATTGGGAAATCACCGCGCATACCGGCACGATCGAATGGGCGCAGGAGCTCCCGCTTGGCTTCACGCTGACGCCGAGCCTGCGCTACACGACTCAGAGCGCCGCCTACTTTTATTACGATCCGGTTTACGACGCGGTTGGAGGAGCTCCGTTCCCACCCGGGTATTTCGCGAACCCGAATGGCTTTTACACAGCCGACCAGAGATTGTCTGCATTCGGCGGCATCACACCGGGCCTGAAAATCGCCGTGTCGTTTCCCGGCGGCTGGACGGTCGATGGCAAGGCGGAGTACTACGAGCAGCGCGGCGACTGGCGTATCGGCGGCGACGGCAGCCCGGGCCTGCAGGACTTCAAGGCGCAGCTTTATCAGGTGGGCGTGACCAAGAAGTTCTAGTTGCGGCCGCACGAGTTAGCATCGCGCAGCTTTTCACAGGCTGCGCGTGCTCCTGACTCCTTACTCTTTTACCTTCAGCGCGATGGCGTCGCACTGCGAAGTGCGCGTCTACGCGCCCGACGAGGCCGCTGCTCGCGGCTGGTCGGACGCCGCGATTGGCGAAGTGCGGCGAATCGAGACGAAGTATTCGCGTTATCGGGACGACAGTGTCACGACCGCGATCAATCGCGCTGCTGGCGGCAACGCGATCAGCGTCGATGCGGAAACCGCGGGCTTGCTCGATTTTGCGGCTGAGTTGCACGCGCAAAGCGATGGTGCGTTCGACCTTACCAGTGGTGTTCTGCGCCGCGCGTGGGATTTCAAAGCGGGACGAATTCCTTCGCAAGCGACACTCGATCAGCTTTTGCCGCGAGTCGGCTGGTCGAAGATCGATTGGCGTTCGCCGACGCTGCGTTTGCGTGACGAAATGGAGATCGATTTCGGCGGCATCGGCAAGGAATACGCGTCGGACCGCGCGGCCGCGATCATTGTCGAGATGGGGGGAAGACACGGCCTCGTCAATCTGGGTGGCGACGTGCGCGTTATCGGCCCGCACGCGGACGGCCGGGCGTGGCGCGTCGCAGTGCAGGACCCGCGCGGCGAGCTGGGCACAACGATCGCGCACCTGAACGTTGCGCACGGCGCGATGGCGACCTCGGGCGATTACGAGCGCTACTTCGTGCACGAGGGGCGGCGCTATTCCCATCTGCTCGATCCGCGCACCGGCTGGCCGGTCGAGCATTGGCGCACGGTATCGGTCGTGGCGCCTTTGTGCATTGCTGCCGGGGCGTGTGCCACAGTCGCGATGCTAAGCCCTGTTGAAAATGCGTTGACGTTTCTGGAACAACAGAGCGTTCGCTACCTGGCGATCGATAGTGAAGGACGCCGGCATTCGAAGTGAGCGCGGGCGCCGCCGCGCTCAACGGTTCAACGCAATCCAAACACTCGATCGAAGGACCATTGCCCGGCGCCGCGCCCCATCAAGTACAGCATCAGCGCGGCCCAGGTCAGAGGGGTCGGCCATGCGAGCGGATAGACGAATATCTCGAGCGCGTCCTGCGCTCGACCGATATTGGAAGCAAGACGTGCCGTTTCGATTAGGGTTTGGCCTTAACTTCCACTAACGATCCCGCGGTGCCTGAAGGACTTTTCATTGTCCTGCAGGTGCCCTTCGGGACGTACTTCCACGCGTTGCCCTGGTAGTCGACAACAACTTTCGACGTGCCGGCGCAGGTCGTGCCTGGGCCCGCGGCGCAGTCGTTCTTGCCGGCCGTCGAGACGCCGTAGCACTTCTCCTTTTCCCCCTTGATGGAGGCGCCCTTGTCCTGCGCAAGCGCGACGCCCGAGGCGAGTGCGGCAGGGGTAAACGCGGTTACAGCAATGGTTTGACGCTTCATGAAGTAATCCCCTACTTGAAAGATTGGTCAGGTGACCGGGCGCCGGCCACGGTGAGCCGTGAGACGAGCGGTCTGCGTGTTGGTCGCCTTGTGGATGGCGGCGATTACTGCGACTTCGCGACGAATTGCTGCCGACCGTGTAACCGAATCAGCATCGCGGACGAACTTCCTGGGGACAGATGCGTGTTGGGGTCTGGCGGCTAAGCATTGGAGGAAAGTGTGGAAACGCGGGCTACGCTGGACGTCCCGCTCGGGCAAATGCGTCCGGCGCTGATGAAATTCGCACGGATGCGATTGCGCAACGAGGCGTGGGCTGAGGATGTGGTCTCCGAAACGATGGTCGCTGCGCTGGAGCAGTCAACCAGCTTCGAGGCGCGCTTCCATTTTCAGACATGGGTGATCGGTATCCTGAAGCACAAGATGATCGACATGCAGCGTCGGCGCCAGCGCGAGGTATCGATAGATGCGCAAATCGAAGCTGACGGGCCGGACGATTTCGACGGCCGGGTCCAACGCAACCGAACCGATCTTGTCGGTCCAGTGGAGTCGAGCCATCCCGAGTCGCTCGCTGCCGAGCGGCAGTTCTTTCATCTGATGCAGTGTTGCGTCGACCGCCTGCCTCCAACGTCGGCACAGGCGTTTGTAATGCGTGCGTGGTTCGAGTACAGCACTGAGGAGGTCTGTGCCGCTTTGTCGATATCGCGTTCACATTGCAACGTAATGATGTTCCGCACACGCTCTCGACTGCGCGCGTCGCTCGAGGGGCACACCGGCCGTCCTCGTAGTGCGCGGCCGGCACGGGTGACACCGCCTGTGCACGCTCCGGCAGCTGCCTAGCGGGGGTGCGTTTGCG
>JACCSD010000013.1 GCA_013813185.1 Burkholderiaceae bacterium | reverse complement strand
ATGTTCACCCGGCAGCTTCCCGACAGAATGCCGGGTCAATTTGCACTGGGACGTAATGTCACCTCAAGGTTCGCCGAATCCATCATCTGGCGAAAGCGTCGGCCGCTTTCGTGGCTCGGTACGCGCCACACTTTGGCCGACGCGATCGCTAACGGCCGATCAACACTGGTTCGATGAGTTGTATCTGTGGACCGAGGGCGGCAGTGCATCGACGACCGAGCGCGCCGGCATTCAGCTGCATGCGCTGCGCAATGCCTTCGACTGGCTGGCATACGACCTGGTCGATCGTATCGGCGTCACAGTCTCGTTCGGCACCGTCGAGCGCTCGCTCGATCCACTGACCGAGCTGTTCGAGAAAAATCTGTTGCTGGCACACCGGATGTTCGTGATGTTGCGGGGGGCACCGCAACGTTTGCGCTCACGCTATCGGCTGCGCGCTTTTGCGGACATGCTGCGGGGGTGGCAGTTCATGGTGGGTTACCGCATTTCCGCGCCACGGGTCAGCATGGAGCTCACCGGCATTGATCTGGTGCAACCGATCTTTGCCAAGGTGCTGGCAACGACTTCTGCCCGCGCCGACGCCTGGAACGATCTGGCACTCGAGGTTCGCGCGCTTTCGCTCGACACGAAAACCACGATCGTTGGCGCGCTCGAAACACGGCAACAACAACAGTCTGCCAGCCGGGTCGGCTTCGAGCTCGGCCAAGGGCGCGCGATTCGCATGCCCTATCCGCCGCCTACGCTACCCACGCGAAGTTAGTACTCCGTAGTTCGCGTATTTAGCAGAGAATCGGCCACCCGCTGCATTTTGCAAAGCGGTGGCACGATCTGTTATTAATGGCAAGTAAGACCTTTCACTCCGAGCAGCTCGGCAGCCACCAGGTCGAACTCGATCCCACTGTTGACTCGCTGAGCCGCTTCGGCTCGCGCGTGCGCGCGCTGGTGTGGCCGACGCGAACGCTGGTGGGATCGCAGCGCTGGTTTGATGAGCTTTACGTATGGACCGCGGATTTCGAGCCCGATCGTTCGCTGCGTTCGCAAATTCAGCTGGCCGCGATGGAGCACGCGTTCTCGATGCTCGAGCACGAACGAGTCGAGCGCGTTGCCGTAACCGTCTCCTTTGGCTCGGTCGAGCGATCGCTCGAAGCTTTTGCCAATGTACTGGAAGCGCATCGCTACACCGCACATCGTCTTTCCGTCCTGCTGCGGGGCGCGATGGAGCGCTTGCGCTGGCCGTATCGCGTGCGCGAGTTCATCGATCTGCTGCGCTCGTATCAGATTGCGGTCGGCTACCGTTTTGCCGAGCCGCGTCCTAGTATGGAAATGGCGGCGATCGATTTCGTCGCGCCCGACTTTGCAAAGATGCTCGCACCGATCAGCTCACGCGAAGAAACGTGGCAGGAGATGTCGCGCGAAGTCAATGCGCTGGGGCTTACGCGTGAGACGTTTGTGCTTGCAGGGATCGAACGCGAAGAACAACTCAATCTTGCGCGTAACACCGGCTTCGTCCTTGGCCAAGGTCGAGCATTGAAGAAGCCCTACTTTCCACCGCGCGTTCTGCGACCTCGCTAGGCACCCGTTGCTGCGTTCGCTATGCGGCAATCATCAGGTCGTCGCGGCGCAGTTGAAATGTCGCGCACCTGTGCGAGCGACGAATGGCCGGTGCCGAAATTTTCAATCGACAGGCGGATCCGCTTCCGACGCAGCCGCGTGAGAATGTCCGGCGGTGCCCGCACGGCCTTCATCCAGCGACTCTCCGTCAGCTCCAGCGTCACGCTCGATTTCGTCGCGCCCGAAGTCGGGGAAGACATCGCTTCAATCAGGTCGCGCGACGAGACCTAGCCTGCTCCGGCCGCGTTAGACATCGCGTAGGGGTTTGTCCACCTCACGTAGGCACTTTTCCTACATTTACACAACCGTTTGCGCGCCGAACAGCCATTCGTCCGCACAGCGGCGAACTGCACTACCCAAGCCGATCTTTTCGGTATTTGAGCATCCCGTCGAATGGCTAGCCTTCAACCCGTTTGAAAGAGCCAGCAGGCCGCACGCAGAGTGCGCTGATAAGTCCGCAGTTAAACAACACAGGGGCCGCCGAAAGGCAGGCAAAAAAAGTGAGATCGATCCAGTTCAAATTGCTGGTAGCAGGGCTTGCATTGGGAATTCCGCTGGGTGCGCTGGCGCAGGTAAGTCAGAACGTGCAAGTTCAGGTCCAAGTTCAAGGAAACTGCACTGTCAGCGCGCCCGCGAACGCCAACTTCGGCCCGCAGACTCCGTTAGCCACAACCAACCTCACGGCCGAGGGCCAAGTGACGCTACGTTGCAATGCGGGCGCGGCGCCAGTGCTCGCGGTCAACGATGGCGGCAATTTCCTTGTTACGCGCCGAATGTCCAATGGCGCCATCCCCACGCCTACGTACGTCGCTTATGCAGTCAAGCAGCCGACAATCAGTGGCACCGACTACACCGTCTGCCCGGCTTTCGGTGCCGGCACCGCATGGACGTCGCTAACCACACTTAACGCCAGCGCCGCCTTCGCGTCATCGGGTGGCAGCCGCACGGTGCGCGTCTGCTTCGAAACCACGGTCGACGAAAACACACCGCTCGCGACCTACACCGACACGGTCGCGGTGTCGGTTACGTTCTAGCCACAAGCGGCGGGCGACATGAGCGCGCGGGGCGCTCTGCGCAACGCGCTGGTACTGGCGTTGCTCGCTGTCGCCTCGCACGCGACCGCGGCGAGCTTCGGACTCGCACCCCTTGGCGTAACGATCGCAGCGCGCGAGCAGTCCGGGTCGGTCGTTGTCACCAACACTGGCACCGATGAAGTTGTGATCCAGGTGCGTCCCTATACGTGGACGCAGAACGGGCAGGAGTTGCGAACCGACACGCGCGAACTGGTCCTCAACCCGCCGATCTTCAAGTTGGCCGCAGGCGAGCAGCAACTGGTTCGGGTCGCATCGCGCGCGACGCCTCCCCAGGAGGTCGAACGAGCCTACCGTCTGGTGTTTGGCGAAGTGCCCGCGAGCTCGCAGGCGTCCGGCTCAGGATTTCGCATCCGTGTGGCGATGGACATTCCGCTATACGTCGAGCCTCTCGTGCTTTCGTCGGCGCAACTCGGGTGGCGCTTCGAGCGGAGCGCAGATGGCGCTCGGTTGGTCGCCACCAATAGCGGTGGTCGCCACTTTCGACTGCGCGATGTCCGCGTGCATGAAGGCACGCAGACCATCCATACGATCCCGCGAATCGTCGTTCTCGCGAAGTCCATGCTTGCGATCGACCTGCCCGATGCGGCGAAGAACGCGCAAGTGCTCCGTTTGGTCGGACAGGACGATGCGGATCAGCCGGTTTCGATCGACATCCCGGCAACGCGCGCTCTATAGCGCGATGGCCGCAGCGATTGCGTCCGTGTTCTACGCGGCGCCCGGCGCTGTGGCTGCAGATGAGCTGGTCGCGCAACTGGCGGCAGCCCAGACGGCACGGCAAGTCGCGGTCCTCGATAGCGTCGTCACCGGTCAGCCGCAGGGGCCGGTTTTCGCGCTGGTCGAGCGCGCAGAAACGATCGCTATCGAAGCGAGCGCATTGCGCCGTTGGCGCGTCAAGATTCCGACTAACGCCACCTTCGAATTTGAAGATCGCCTCTTCGTCGCAGTGGCCGATCTGCCCGGCGTCCGGGCAAACATTGAACAGCGAACGCAACGGCTCTTGCTCAACCTGCCACCGACGCTGTTTGAGCGCTCAGATATCCAGTTCGGTGCCAGCGGCGGCGCACCGCTGTCAACGGCACCGCTCGCCGGTTTTCTCAACTACACATTGTTCGCGTACACCTCGTCGGGCACGAGCTATGGCTCGGGATTCTTCGAGCTCGGCGCGTCAGGCAATCTCGGTTCGCTGATCAACACCGCGTCGGTCAATACAGTGGCACCCGCGGACCAGCCGACCAATCGCATTGTGCGATTCGACACAGCTTGGCGCCGCGACGACCGGGATGGGTTGCGCACGTTGAACGTGGGAGATGCGTTCACGCAGGCGGGGGCGTGGGGCCGCAGCGTGCGCTTCGGAGGACTGCAGGTCGGCACCAACTTCCAGTTACAACCGAACCTGATCACTTATCCGCTGCAGCCGTTCTCCGGAACGGCGGTCGTACCGTCAACCGTCGACGTTTTCGTCAACGGGTCGCGCATCGCATCGCAGCCAGTGCCATCGGGGCCGTTCACGGTCAACGATGTTCCATTGGTCAGCGGGGCCGGTGACGTGCAGCTTGTCGTGCGCGATCCGTTCGGGCAGCAGCAGGTCATCACGCAGCCGTTCTATGCGAGCCGCCGCCTGCTGCGCGGCGGACTCGACGAGTTCCAGTTGAGCCTTGGGGCGACACGCGAAAACTACGGGCTCTCGAGCTTCGATTACGGCAGCCCGTTGGCTTCGGGCTACTGGCGGCGCGGCATCAGCGACCGCCTGACCGTCGAAGGTCGCTTTGAGGCAGACGATGATGTGCGCGCAGCGGGCGCGACCGCAGACTTTTCGGCCGGCTTACTCGGGATTTTTACTGCAGGTGGCGCAATAAGCGGCGGCCAAGCCGGCACCGGACAGCTATGGATCGCCGGCTACGAATATCAAGGCCGGGGTTTTAACTTCGGTGCCCGCTCGATCTGGGCCAGCTCGCAGTTTCGCTTGGTCGGCGATCCGCTATCACTTGTCCTGCAACGACAGTCTCAGGCGTCAGCCGGACTAACCTTGGGGCCCATGGGTTCGATCGGCATTGCGTGGGCCGCTCAGCGTTATCGTGACGCTCCCGCTCTAGACACCGCTGCGTTGTCGTATTCCGTCACCCTGCTGCGACGCACATTCTTCACGATCTCGATCGCCCGCTCTTACGGTTCGTTTGCACAGACGTCGGCATTTGCGACGTTGTCGATTCCACTGGACAGCCGGACCAGCCTGGCTGGCGAAGCTTCAACCACGAGTAGCGGGGGAAACCGCTCCTCCTACGTCGGCGCCGCCGTACAACGCGCGTTGCCCACCGATGAGGGCATGGGTTACCGCGTGCGCGCGACCAGCAAGGAACAGTTCGACGCCAGCGTCGGCTACACGTGGCCGTTCGGCGTGTACACCGTGGAAGCATCGTCGTTCGAAGGCTCCACTGCCGCCCGCGCGACGGCGAGCGGCGGCTTCGGCGTCATTGCCGGCCGCGCGTTCGCAAGCCGGGCGATCACCGATAGCTTCGGCCTGGTGCGCGTCCGCGATCTGCAGGGGATACGCGTGTTCCATGAAGGCAACCCGGTCGGGCGCACAGACGACAGCGGCCACGTCGTGCTGCCACGGCTGACGCCGTATCTGGCGAATCGCATCACGATCGACGAGCGCGATCTTCCGATCGATGTTGCGATCAGGGACCGCGAGATGCGCATCGTTCCTCAGTTCCGGTCCGGCGCACTGGCCGAATACGACGCGCGCAGACAAGCGAGCGCGATACTCGAGGTGCAACTCGCCGACGGCTCTCATCTGCCGGCCGGATCAGAAGTGCAGCTTGCGGGAAGCTCGCAGCGCTACATCGTCGGTCACGATGGCGAAATCTTTGTTCCTGCTTTGCTCGCCTCTTCGCGCTTCGTGGCCGAGCTCGCATCCGGCCGCTGCAGCTTCGACGTCGAGTCCGCCGCGCCGAAGAACGAAAAACTACCCAAGCTGGGCCCTTTCACCTGCCGGCGGATACCTTCGTGAAGAGTATCCGTTCGGTCGCAATGCTCGTGTGGCCCGTGCTGCTGTGCATCAGCGAGCGCGCTCTTGCCGCGTATTCGTGCAGCGTATCGAGCGGCGGGTCGATCAACTTCCTGACCTATGACCCAAACACAGCACCGCCGACTGCGAACGCGACGATCACACTGACGTGCAACCACTTGAGCGGCGGCAATGCAGACATTCCGTGGACGATGACGCTTTCCAACGGTTCATCGGGAACTTGCCTGGGCGTCACCGGGCGAACGATGCAACGTCAGGCAAGCCCCGCCGCAACAGTCGGTTACAACATCTATCAGAACAGCACGTCTGCCGAATGGGGCAACACCGGCTGCGGCACTTTCCCGGGCGGCACACTGAAGGTCAACAACGGCAATCCGGTGGAATCGACGGTACAGACCTTGCGCGGCGTAATGCCCGCCGGCCAGCTGGTGCCGTCCGGCTCTTATGCCGAAACACTGGTGTTGACGGTGACGTTCTAACGCCGGCGAGCAGCACTTACGCCGCAACTGCGCTACGCCCACGGCGCTTCGAGTTTCGACAGCTTCAACAGCCGCGACTCGATATCGAGCACGCGATCCGGCTCCAGCAACGCAAACCGCTGCTGCACCGACTCTCTAATCCGCAGCGACTTCGTCAGTTGCGGCAGCACCGCAATCGCCACCGACGCATCGTTCAACTGCCCGAGCGCATCCTGTAATTCAGATAGCGCATCGACGTAGCGCGCAGCCGCCTGTTTCGGCAACGCCACCGCGAACAAATCGAGCGCGTAGCGCAATCGCTTCGCAAGGATTCGGACCTGGTGCCGCCGCGTCGGCGTCAGCGCCGCGAAAAACCGCGCCGCTTTAAAGAGCTTCTTCGATGCACTCCGCAACGCCGGCGCTGCAGTGTCCGCAAGCATTTCAGCGTCGGCGGGCGCGGGGCTCATGCACCAGCGCTCACCATTTAGCACCAGCGCCGCATAGCGTGCCGACCGCGCCGCCTTGTGAATACGCGCGCGCGCCTGGCGGCGCCGGTGATCAGCTTTCGACACGAGCGGCTTGGCCGTCTCGACGCCGATGGCTTCGGCCAACGGCGGCAACGTTTCTTCGGCGATCACGTCCCAGTCGCGCGCTTCGCCCAGAGCGCGCGCCAACCATTGCAACTCGTCCGACAGCGATCGCGGCACGTCGCGGTGTTCACGATCGAAAAGCCGAATCGCTGAACGCACGCGGCGCAACGCAACTCGCGACTGATGCACGTACTCGGGATCGTCGTAGCGCAGAAGGCGCTCAATATTCGCCGTCACTACTGCAAGCCCGTGCGCGACCACCGTCCTTAACGCGCTCGCTGTCGTCGCTTTGCGTGTCACGTTCTCGACGAATGCCTTCGCAGACGCCTTAACCGCCGTCGCCGGACGTTGCGCCTCGAGCTGATAGCCGCGCTCGGCCTTGCTGCGTACCACAGGCGTCAACGCTGGCGGCTGTTTTCCGCCGACCTCAAGCAGCTCGAGAGCCAAATCGATCAATGCCGCCGGCTCGCCCCGCTTCAACTCGAGCTCCACTTCGCAAATCGCCTCGCGTACCGCACCGCGCTCACCCTCGGCGCTGATCTCGCCGATGTCGAGCGCTACTTCGATGGTCGCGCCGGCACGCTCCATTAGCCACTGCGCGCGTCGAACTCGAGTGTGAAACACGGGCTGCAAAACGACTTTGACGCTCTGTTGCGCCAGCAAATCGGGCAGCGGTGATCCCGCTAGCCGTGCCAGGTTCAACCGCCCCTCGCCGCGCAGCACCTGCGCCGGCGTTTCCCATTCGCCGCGGCGGCTGACCGCGCCGCCAGCTTTGCCCTCGACCTTGAGAGTCTGCAGCCAGCGCCGGCCGATCTGGCGCACTCGCAACGTCATCCGGTGGCGCTGCAGCAATCGGTCGCGTGTGTCGAAGTAGACGTTGTCGATGTCTACCTCGGTACATACAGACTTCGACAACGCAGCGCTGCGCCTGAAGCGATCGACGTGTGCGGGGGCAAGCTGGAGCTTGAGCTCTATCTCATTCGGTGGAGCGGGCATTGGTGGAAGTTCGCGGCAGGATCACCGGCCAGTTTATCGAGCGACCCTGCCACGGTTGATGACAATGCACGTTCGTCCTGCCGGTGCCGGTTTCGTCACATGGGGATTGCACCGGCCGTCAGCCGGCGTAGAGTTCTCGACAGCGCAGAGAATCTGCGTGTGGCCACCATGGAGGCATTATGAAAATGGCACTGATCGCAGCTCTCGCCGTGTCGTTCATCGCCGGCTGCACCTCGATTTCAATGACGCAGGCCCCGCAAGACAGCGTTGACCACCAATACATGGCGGCTGTCGAACACGCAGCCAAGCGGTACGGTACGCAGGTCGTGTGGGTAAATCTGCCGCAAAAACGCGCGACGGTCACTCAGTAGCGTCAGCGCAGTTCGCCGCCAAGCCGCCGCTCGCCGCGGCGGCTTTTGCATCAAGCCACGCCCGCATTCGAATGGCTGTGCCTTCGTCGTAAGATGGCAGAGCTAGAAGCCATGCGAGAAGTTGTGTGAGCAGTCCATTCAAAATCGTATTGCTGGCGGCGGTGGTGTCTGCGCTGGCGGCGTGTGCTACTCCACAGTCGCTTGCACCGGGAACGACGCTCGATCAGGCGCGCGCGAGGCTCGGAAGTCCCACGGGCAGCTACTCGCTGGCTGGCGGTGGCACGCGGCTCCAGTATTCGAATCAGCCGTTCGACCAGTCGGTGTGGAACGCCGACTTCGACGCGCAAGGGCGGCTCGCGCGCGTCGAACAAATGATGAGCGACGCCGCATTCGCGCGCG
>JACCSD010000002.1 GCA_013813185.1 Burkholderiaceae bacterium | reverse complement strand
CCAACGAAATCGTCGTTGGCAGCTCGGTCGCGCGCGGCTTTGCGGGTGTCGAGATCGGCCAACAACTGTCGTTCGCTGCCAGGCAGTGGACCGTGGTGGGAATTTTGGACGGCGGCAAGACCGCGTTCGACTCCGAAGTTTGGGGCGATGTCGAGCAGATGATGCAGGCGTTTCGCCGCATCACCTACTCCTCTGTGATCGCGAAACTTGCATCGCCGTCATCGCTTGCCGCGCTGAAGTCGCGGCTGGATAACGATCCGCGATTGAAAGTCGACGTCAAGCGCGAAGCGCAGTTTTACGCGGATCAATCGGCCAGCCTGTCGACTTTCATCACGATTCTCGGGATGGCGCTGTCGGTGATCTTCTCGATCGGCGCGATGATCGGTGCGGCGATCACGATGTATTCGGCGGTCGCCACGCGCACTGGTGAAATCGGCACTCTGCGCGCGCTGGGATTTCCGCGCTCGTCGATTCTGCTGGCGTTCCTGATCGAATCGCTGCTGCTGGCGCTGGTCGGCGGAATGTTCGGGCTGTTCGCTGCCAGCTTTCTGACCGCGATCACGATCTCGACCACCAATTTTCAGTCGTTCTCCGAGCTTGCGTTTGCCTTTACGTTGACGCCCAGTATCGTCGTCTCGGCGCTCGTGTTCTCGATCGTGATGGGCTTTGTCGGCGGGTTCCTACCGGCGATCAAGGCGAGCCGAATGAAAATCGTCGACGCGTTGCGCGCCGACTAGCGCGTCGTAGTCTTGCCCGCCGCTACTGCCGGTGGCGATCTTGGCGACCCAACGGGGCATCGTCGAGCGTAGGCCGTCGCACGCTGCACGATGACTTCGCGAGCATGTGCTCGTCACGGGGAGTCATCAATGACACGCATTCTGGCCACACTGGCGCTTGGCGCCGCTTCGTTAACGACGGGCTGCATCGTCGTTCCCCTTAACGCCGACGGAACGGTCGCGTATCCGGTCGGAGCCGCGCCGCATACGCCGATCGTTCAGCCGGCGCCGCCTTCGCAAACGCTTCCGGTGCGGTTGTACCCGACCAACCAGGCCGCCACGGCGAGCGGCATGATCGCCGGAACCGTTACCAATCACTTGAACGGGCGTGGCACGTTCACCTTGAACGTCGGCGACGAGACAATGGCGGGTGAAGCGACGCGATCGGGCGGCTCGAACGCACGCTTGGGTGTTGCCAACGCGTACGGCGCACGCGGTTCATACGCCAATTGCCGCTATACGATGAACAGCGCCACGCAAGGCACGGGTAGCTGCATGTTTTCCAATGGAGCGCAGTACCAGTTGCATATCGGCACCTGATAACGGGTTATTCTTTGAGCACGCTCGGGTTAGCAGAGCATGTGGAAGAGAACTCAAGGAGACCCCATGAAGCGACGCGACTTTTCGATCGCTGCAGCCGCTGTGGCAGCAAGCCAGCTGTGTGTGCTGCGCAGCGCGAGCGCGCAACAGCTCGGCACCGTGAAAATGATGATTCCGGCCAACCCCGGTGGCGGCTGGGATCAAACCGGACGCGCATTGGCAGCCGCTATGCAAAGCGCGAAGACGGTGGGATCGGTGCAATTCGATAACAAGGGCGGCGCTGCCGGCACGATCGGGTTGGCGCAGTTCGTCAACAGCGCGAAGGGCGACCCGAATGCGCTGATGATGGGCGGCATGGTGATGGTCGGCGGCATTCTGCTGAACAAGTCGCCGGTCGATCTGTCGATGGTGACGCCGATCGCGCGCCTCACCAGCGAGTACGTCGTGGTTGTCGTGCCGTCGAACTCGCCACACAAAACGATGGGCGATCTGGTCAAGGCGTTCAAGGCGGAGCCGGGCAAGGTCGCATGGGGCGGTGGCTCGGCAGGCGGGACCGATCACATTTTGATCGGCTTGATAGCGCGCGCGGTCGGTGGCGACCCGAGCAAAATAAACTACGTGCCGTTCAAAGGCGGCGGCGAAGCGATCTCGGCGATCGTCGGCGGGCACGTCACAGCCGGCGTATCGGGTCTCGGTGAGTTTGCCGAACAGATCAAGGCGGGCCGCATGCGCTCACTCGCGGTGTCGTCACCCACCAGGATCGACAACATTCCGACGCTGAAAGAACAGGGCATCGACGTGGTGCTTGGCAATTGGCGCGGCGTGTTTGCGGGGCCGGGAATCACCACCGCGCAGCGCGATGCGCTGGTCGCCGCCGTAAAGACCGCCACCGATTCGCCGGCCTGGAAAGAATCGCTGACGAAGTTTGGCTGGGATGCGTGGTTTCTCGGCGGCGATCAATACAAGGCGTTTATCGACGAAGACGTCAAGCGGATCAGCGGGATCATCGACTCGCTCGGCCTTAGAAAGTAGGCATGGCACGTAGCGTCGCGGGCTCGCGTAGCGAGCTCGCGCTTGCGGCGGGCGTGCTCGCGCTCGGTTCTTTCGCGCTTGTCACCGCGCTTCGCCTGCCGTCCGCGGGCGGCTATTCCGGGATCGGCCCGAACGCGATACCGATCGCTGTTGCAGGCGGCCTGGCCGCGCTCGGGATTTGGTTGTTGATTGAAGCGCTGGCAGGCGGTTGGCGCGCGCGCACCTCGGACGATCCACACGAACGCGGCGAGCATGCATTTCACGCGCCGGCGTTCGCGTGGGTCACGGCCGGGTTGTTTGCACAGATGGCCCTTATTCACACGGCCGGATTCGTGCTCGCGGCCGCAGTGCTGTTCGCGTGCGTCGCGCGCGGCTTCGGCAGCGGCCGACCAGTGCGCGATGCCGTGATCGGTCTGGCTCTGGGCCTCGCCGTGTTCCTCTTCTTCGTCAAATTTCTAAATGCCGGGCTGCCCGCCGGCTGGTTGGCACCGGTGCTTGGCGGCGCGGGAATATGACCGAGACGATCAACGCCTTACTTGGCGGCTTCGCGATCGCGCTCACGCCGACCAATCTACTGTGGGGATTCGTAGGTGTGACGCTTGGCACAGCGGTTGGTGTGTTGCCGGGCGTTGGCCCCGCGCTCACGGTGGCGATGCTGCTGCCGCTCACCGTGAAGCTCGACCCGACCGGCGCGTTGATCATGTTCGCGGGGATTTATTACGGCGCGATGTACGGCGGCAGCACAACGACGATTCTTCTGAACACGCCGGGCGAATCCGCCTCGATCGCGACCGCGCTCGAAGGCAACAAGATGGCCAAGCGCGGGCGGGCCGGGCCGGCGTTGGCCACTGCCGCGATCGGGTCGTTCGTCGCCGGCTCGATCTCCGTCGTGCTGCTGACGTTGCTGGCGCCGATCGTGGTCGAGGTCGCGTTGCGCTTCAGCCCGGCCGACTACTTTGCACTGATGGTGTTTGCGTTCGTGACCGTCGCGGCGGTGCTCGGCAGCTCGACGGTGCGCGGGTTAACGACGCTGTTCATCGGCTTACTGCTGGGCCTGGTCGGCATCGACGAAACGACCGGCCAGATGCGATTTGCGTTTGGTGTGCCGGAATTGCTCGACGGTATCGATGTCGTCGTGCTGGCGGTGGGATTGTTCGCAGTCGGTGAAGCGCTGTACGGCGCGGCTTACCAAAGCCGCGTGAAGGAAGAGCGCGAGCGATTTTCAGGTTCGTTGATGATGACGCGCGACGATTGGCGCCGTTCGTGGCCGGCATGGCTGCGCGCTACCGCGATCGGATTTCCTTTCGGCACGATTCCGGCGGGCGGAGCCGAGATCCCGACCTTCCTGTCGTACGCGACCGAGAAAAAATTCTCGAAGCACCCCGAGGAATTCGGCCATGGCGCCATCGAAGGCGTCGCCGGCCCCGAGGCGGCGAACAACGCATCGTCGACCGGGGTGCTGGTGCCGTTGCTGACGCTCGGCATTCCGACGTCGGCCACCGCGGCGATCCTGCTGGCAGCGTTTCAAAACTACGGCATTCAGCCCGGACCGCTGCTGTTCCAGACGCAAGGCGCGCTGGTGTGGGGGCTGATTGCAAGCCTGTACGTCGGTAACGTGTTGTTGCTGATACTGAACCTTCCGCTGATCGGGTTGTGGGTGAAGGTGCTCGCGATTCCGAAACCGTGGCTGTACGGCGGGATCCTGATCTTTGCCACCCTCGGCGCGTACAGCCTGCACCAGTCACTCGTCGATTTGGCGACGTTGTACGTGTTCGGGCTGCTCGGATTTGTGATGCGGCGCTGGGGATTTCCGGTGGCGCCGGCGGTGATCGGGTTGATTCTCGGGCCACTCGCAGAAACACAATTTCGCCGCGCGCTGTCGATCAGTCAAGGCGACGCGAGCGTGTTCTTTACATCGCCGATATCGGCGTCGCTGCTTGCGTTGACGGCAGCCTTGATCGTCGTGCCGTGGATCGTGCGGCTGTCGCGCCGCAGGAATCGACGCCTGGCGTGAGCGACATCGAGCCTCTGCACCATTCGGAAAAAAGCGCCGCGCCCCGCGCGGCGTTTTCTTTGTTGCGTTCGCTGGCTGCGACAGCGGTCGCGCTGACCGGCGCGCTCGTCTGTGTCTACCTTAGAACGCCGCTGCCGTGGCTGATCGGCCCGCTGATCGCGGTGGCGGCGGTCAGCATGGCCAACGGGAAGATTGCCGAACCGCCACTGGCGCGCGAGGCAGGCCAATGGGCGATCGGGGTCGCGCTCGGTTTGTATTTCTCACCCGATGTCGTGCGCGAGATCGCGCGCCTGTCGCCGTGGATTGGGTCGGCGGTAATCTTCTCGATCGTTCTCGGCTGGCTGGGTGGTTGGCTGTTAGCCAAAACGGTGCGAGTCGACGCACCGACGGCCTTCTTCGCGATGGCAATCGGCGGTGCGCCCGAGATGGCGGCGCAGGCCCAGCGTAACGGCGGACACGTCGACAAAGTCGCGGCGTCGCACGCACTGCGCATCATGCTGGTGGTGCTGATCGTGCCGTTTGCATTCAACGCGATGGACGTGCACGGCCTCGATCCCTACACGCCGCTGGCGAAAACGTTTTCGTGGACGGGGTTTGTCGTGCTGGTGGCGATTACCGCGGGTGCGGCGGCGGTAATGGAGCGGTTCAGGTCCCCCAACAGCTGGATGATCGGGCCGCTGCTGGCGGCGGCGCTTATCACGGCGACCGGCCACAGCTTTTCGAGCTTCCCGGCGGTGGTAATCAACGCCGGCCAGCTGTTGATCGGCATCTCGCTGGGGTCGCGCTTTACTCCGGAATTTTTCCGCGCCGCGCCGCGTTTCTTGTCGGCGGTGGCGCTGATCTCGCTCGTCTACATGCTGCTGGCGGCCGGATTTGCGACCTTGCTAGCGCATGGCTCGGGACTGTCGTGGCCGACCGCGGCGATCGCCACCACACCTGGCGGCATCGGCGAAATGGCGCTGACCGCGCAGGCCTTACAGCTCGGAGTGCCGATCGTGACCGCGTTTCACACGATTCGCCTGCTTGCGTTGGTGCTTACCGTCGGCGCAATGTATCGATATTGGCGAAACTGGATGGAGCGCCGTGCGAGCTAGAGCGGATCACAAGGGGGCGGCGCCGCAGATGGCGCTCGAAATCGAGTTGACGCCGCTGGTCGCCGCCGCCAAGCCCGGCGCCGGCGAATTCCTGCAAGCGGTTCTCGAATCGAAAGCGACGTTGATGCGCTGGATGCCGTGGTGCCACGCCACTTACGGCGCTGCCGATGTGGATCGTTGGTTCGAAACAGCCGACCAGATGTGGACCAATCAAACTGCGTTCCCAATGCTGATTCGCAGCAAGGTGAACGGCGCACTGCTGGGCGGTGCCGGCTTGCAGGACGTATTGCTGTACGGCAAGCGGGAGGCCGAACTCGGCTATTGGGTGAGAAAGAGCGCCCGCGGTCGTGGCGTCGCCAGCACCGCGATTCGCGCTATCGCCGCGTTCGCGTTCAACGAACTGAAGCTGGTGCGGGCATCGATGCGGATCCGGCTTGACAACACCTCGAGTCGGCGCGCCGCCGAGCGTGCAGGCGCGAGCTTCGAGGGGGTAACGCGGCACGGCATCGTGCACGGCGAGGCGCGCTTCGATGCGGCGCACTACTCCTTGCTGCCGGCCGATCTGGCGCGGCCGTGGTCGCCGTAACTGACCCCCCGCGTCTAGCTTTTTGGCGAACGCTGGTGTAGCGTCAAATCGCAGTCGACTATCGCTGTGGATCGCTCCATCTTCGTTCGATGAAATTCGGAAGCCATTGCCAGCGGCTTGGCGTCAACCCAGCCGCTCCTGCCGCAGCATCTCCTTCGTCACCCTTTTGGAAATTCCACAGCCATCGCTTGCGCGTCGCGGGCGCTTCCCGTGTCTTTCGAAGTTGTTTAATTTTCCGGAGTGAATGAAATGCCGACAGGCACAGTGAAATGGTTTAACGAGTCGAAGGGCTTTGGCTTCATCAAGCCGGATGACGGCGGCGCCGATCTGTTTGCGCACTACAGCGGGATCAAGGCCAAAGGCTTTCGCACCTTGGCGGAAAATCAGAAAGTCGAGTACCAGGTTCAGCAGGGCCAGAAAGGCCCGCAGGCGGTAGAGATCGACATCGTCGCCTAACTTCCGCCATTCTCCGGGCCCGCTATGCGGGCCTTTTTTATGCCGGCGTCCGGGGAAGGGCGCGGGCTAGAATCTCCGGCCCGGCATTTGCAACAGACCGAGAGCGCTTCGCAATTGACGAAGCGACGATAGGAGGCAGGGCAATGAGCGCAGTGCTTTCCGGAGCTATTACGGGTCCGTCGTACCTCAAGAACAGGAAGCTCAAAGCCTGGGTGGCCGATGTCGCACGGCTGACTCAGCCCGACCGCGTCGTATGGTGTGACGGGTCGCAACAGGAATACGACCGTTTGTGCGACGAGCTCGTTGCCGCCGGCACTTTTCGTCGCCTCAACGCGGCCAAGCGTCCCGGGAGCTTTCTTGCGTTGTCTGACCCGGCCGACGTTGCGCGCGTAGAAGACCGCACCTACATCTGCAGCGAGACCAAGGACGACGCGGGCCCCACCAATAACTGGGTCGATCCGGCGCAGATGCGCGCGACGTTGAATGGGCTGTTCACGGGTTCGATGCGCGGCCGGACGATGTACGTCATTCCGTTCTCAATGGGGCCCCTGGGAAGCGGGATCTCGCAAATCGGGGTCGAGATTTCCGACAGCGCCTATGTGGGCGTCAACATGCGGATCATGACGCGCATGGGCCGTGCGGTGATCGACGCGCTCGGGTCGGACGGCGAGTTCGTGCCGTGCGTGCACTCGGTCGGCAGGCCGTTGATTGGCAACGGAAAACGTGGCGAGAAGGATGTCCCGTGGCCGTGTAATTCGACCAAGTACATCGTTCACTTCCCGCAGACGCGGGAAATCTGGTCGTTCGGGTCGGGATACGGAGGCAATGCGTTGCTCGGCAAGAAGTGCCTGGCGCTGCGGATTGCGTCGACGATGGCGCGCGACGCTGCGCGCGTCGACGGGCTGGGCTGGCTGGCCGAACACATGCTGGTCGTCGGTGTGACTTCGCCCGAGGGCAAGAAATATCACATCGGGGCGGCGTTTCCTTCGGCCTGCGGGAAGACCAATTTTGCGATGCTGATTCCGCCCGCAACATTTGCCGGATGGACCGTGACCACGGTCGGTGAGGACATTGCGTGGATCAAGCCGGGCAAGGACGGACGGCTGTATGCGATCAATCCGGAAGCAGGCTTCTTCGGCGTCGCCCCCGGCACTTCCGAAAAAACCAATCGCAACGCGATCGCGACATTGCGCGAGGATGTGATCTTCACCAACGTCGCGCTAACCGATGAGGGTGACGTGTGGTGGGAGGGCATGGGCCCGCCGCCTGCGCATTTGATCGACTGGCAAGGGAAAGATTGGACGCCTGAAGACGGGAAGGCCGGGCGCAAGGCGGCGCACCCGAATGCGCGGTTTACGGTGCCGGCAGCGCAATGCCCCGCGATCGACGACGACTGGGAGAACCCGGACGGCGTTCCGATCGATGCATTCTTGTTCGGGGGTCGTCGCTCGACCACAGTCCCGCTGGTCACCGAAGCGCGTGACTGGACCGAAGGCGTTTACATGGCCGCCACGATGGGCTCGGAGACCACGGCTGCGCAGGCGGGCGCGCAAGGCGTGCTGCGCCGTGACCCGTTCGCGATGCTGCCGTTTTGCGGCTACAACATGGGCGACTACTTCTCGCATTGGCTGGCGCTGGGCGCGCGGCTGGCGAATAACGGTGTCAAGCCGCCGCAGATTTTTACGGTGAACTGGTTTCGTACCGGTGACGACGGCAAATTCGTTTGGCCGGGCTTTGGTGAAAACATGCGGGTGCTGAAGTGGGTCGTTGACCGGGTGGAGGGCAAAGCCTCGGGCAACGAACACGTCTTTGGCGTATCGCCGCGTTACGAAGACATGGAATGGAACGGTCTGGACTTTCCGCGCGCAAAGTTTGACGAGATCACATCGATAGACCTCGATGATTGGCGCAAGGAGATCCGTTCGCACACCGAGCTGTTCGCCAAACTCGCCGGCCGGCTGCCGCCTGAGCTTGGAGACACGAAGTGCAACTTTGCACAGAGGCTCGGCGAATAAGCACTGAGTAGCGCCCCGGTGAAAGCTCGGGGATCGCTACTCTTGCAACCCCTGTGCTTTTTACAGATACTCACTCCCCCGATGAGTACGACCGACGTCATTCTCGAAACCCGCGGCCTTACCAAGGAGTTCAAAGGGTTTGTCGCGGTCGATGACGTCAATCTGAAGGTTCAGCGCGGGACGATCCACGCACTGATCGGACCGAATGGCGCCGGCAAGACCACCTGCTTTAACCTGCTGACCAAGTTCCTGACGCCGACGCGCGGACACATTTTTTTCAACGGTACCGACATCACGGGCGACTCGCCCGTGCAGGTTGCACGCCGCGGCATCGTCCGTTCGTTTCAGATTTCGTCGGTGTTTCCACATCTGACAGTGCTCGAGAACGTGCGGATCGCTTTGCAGCGCGCCACGAATCAATCGTTTCGATTCTGGCGCAGCGAGACCGTGCTG
This sequence comes from Burkholderiaceae bacterium, assembly GCA_013813185.1. Lineage (GTDB taxonomy): Bacteria > Pseudomonadota > Gammaproteobacteria > Burkholderiales > Burkholderiaceae_F > JACCZX01. The sequence goes on along the minus strand of JACCSD010000002.1, from coordinate 286 downwards.
CATTCGATGAATGCGCGCGCGCTCGACCTGCTCAATCAGGTTGATCTCGGCTCGTTCGCTCAGGTGGAAACCGTGTCGCTGCCGTACGGCCGCAAGCGCGCGCTCGAAATCGCCACCACGCTGGCCACCGAACCCGAGCTGATGCTACTCGACGAGCCTACGCAGGGCGTGGGTCACGAAGACGTGGCGCGCGTCACCGAGCTGATCAAGCGCGTTGCCGTCGGGCGCACGGTGTTGATGGTTGAGCACAACATGAACGTAGTGGCCGGCATCTCGGACCAGATCA
>JACCSD010000053.1 GCA_013813185.1 Burkholderiaceae bacterium | reverse complement strand
CTCGAGCGGCAGGTTCTCGAGCCGTACCTGTTTCACGTCACGCTGTCGCGATGTTTGAAGCCCACGATCGCCAGGGTCAATGGGTACGCGATCGGTGGCGGCCATCACATGGCTTACTTCTGCGATCTGACGATCGCTTCCGAGCAGGCGACCTTCGGTCAGAACGGGCCGCGGGTCGGCAGTCCGGCATGCGGCGCGATCGTCAGTTATCTGACGCGCGTAGTCGGTGCCAAGAAGGCGCGTGAAATATGGATGCTGTGCCGCCGGTACACCGCGCAGGAAGCGCTTGTCATGGGCATCGTCAACACGGTCGTTCCACACGCGCAACTCGATGCAGAGGTCGATAAGTGGTGCAAGGAGATCCTGGCGCTGTCTCCGACGTGCATGAAGATCCTTAAGGCTTCATTCGTCGAGGAATACAACGCGTTGCTAGGCCAGGGCGACGAATTGCGCCGCTACATGGTCACGCCCGAGTTCTGGAAATACGAACAGCAGGAAGGCGCAGCCGCGTTTCTGGAGAAACGCGCGCCCGACTTTTGGGCCGCGCGCGCAGCGGGCAAGCGAGCTTGATCGCTGCGCTTAGAACTACCGAACGACTGCCGAGCAATGGTGCCCAGGGCGGGAGTCGAACCCGCACGCCTTTCGGCCCAGGATTTTAAGTCCTGTGCGTCTACCAGTTTCGCCACCCGGGCAGCGGGCAACGCGATCGTAACGCGTGCGCGTTCGTCTTATCGGTCTAGGCCATTGCGCAACTTGACCTAGAATGCATCGACAGCGACAGTATGCGTGCCGGTTAGAGCCGGCACGCGGCACGGGGCACGATGAAAGTATTCGATCTTTGTTGCGACCAGGAGCACACGTTCGAAGGCTGGTTTGCTTCGGGCGATGATTTCGATCGCCAACTTTCCGCCGACATGATCGAGTGCCCAGTATGTACGAGCAGTGACGTACGCAAGCTGCTGTCGGCGCCGCGCCTCAATCTGGTCAATGCTGCAGAGTCGTCGGGCAAGGAACCGGTGGCGATGCCGAACGATGAATCGATGCGCTCGATGATGCTGCAGATCGCACGGCACATCGCGGTGAACAGCGAAGACGTCGGCGAGCGCTTTCCGGAAGAAGCGCGCCGCATTCACTACGACGAAGCGCCGAAGCGCTCGATCCGGGGCATGGCGTCGAAGGAAGAAGCCGCGGATCTGAAGGACGAAGGCATCGAAGTGATGCCGGTTCCGTTCGCGAATCTTCTGAAAAATCCGCTGCAGTAAGGCTACAGCGCCGCAAGGCGCGTCAACGCTTCGTTCAACGTGCTGTCTTGTTTGGCGAAGTAAAAGCGCACGACCTGGTGATCGACCGGCTCGTAGTAGAACACCGACACCGGAATCGACGCGACGCCGTATTCGACGACCAGTTTCGCGAATTCGTCTTCGCTGAGATCCGATACTTGCGAGTAGTCGGCCAGCACGAAGTAAGTCTCTTCGCACGCTAGCGTGCGAAACGGAGTGCTTGCCAGCCCCGCGACGAACAGATCCCGCTTGGCCTGATCGAAGCTTGGCAACTCGAGGTAAGGCCGCGGTTCAGCAAGATGTTCGGCGAACGCGTGCTGCGCGGGCGTGTTGACTGCAAACACCGTGAACTGATGCACCTTGCGGATTTCAGCGGATATGGGTGCGGGCGCGCACGCATACCTCACTTTCCATCCAGTTGTGTGGAAGTTTTGCCGAAACTGGAAATGACTACGCTATGTGACGCCAGCAGCGGCGAGCGCATGACCGAGTGATGCGGCCTGCCGTCGAACACGACGTGTTCGTACACCTCGTCGGACAAGAGCACGACACCGGTTTGATCGACGATGCGCTCGAGCGCCAAAATGTCGGTTTTCCGCAGCACGCGGCCGATCGGATTGTGCGGAAAGTTGATAAAAATGAGCCGCGTCCTGGAGGTTATGGCGTCGCGCACTGCCTGCCAGTCGGGTGCGTAACCTCTTGCATGATCGAGCGGTACTAACACGGGCCGGCCGCCGGCGAGCATCACCGCCGGCGCGTAGGTGTCGTATGCCGGCTTCAGAACGATGACCTCGTCGTCTGCGCGCACCAGCGCGAGGATCGTTGCGATCAACGCCTGCGTTGCGCCCGCCGTGACCGTGATCTCAGCGTCCGGATCGTGCCGGTGCCCGTAGAGGGCTTGATTCTTGTTCGCGATGGCTTCGCGTAGTGCCGGGATTCCGGTCATCGCCGCGTACTGGTTGTGCCCCGCGCGCATTGCGTCGGTCAGCCGCTGCTGAAGCCGCGGGTCGCAGTCGAAATCCGGAAATCCCTGACCCAGGTTGACCGCCCCGTGCTTGGCGCCAATTGAGACATCACCGTAAAAATTGTCGTGCCGACGCGAGGCAACTTGCTGGGAAAGCTAATCGGGCGCATAAGGGACGATAACTATACTTTTGCGCTTTAACAGCGAATCGCCATGGCAGCCCTCGTGAATGAACTTCTTGACGAAGAAGGCCTGGACCTGATTTTTCGAAATGCGCGGACGCATAACGTATGGCTGCCGGAACCGGTGCCCGAAGAGAAGTTGCGTGCAATTTGGGACGCGATGAAGTTCGGTCCGACCAGTGCGAACTGCTCGCCGCTGCGCATCGTCTTCGTTCAGTCGGCGGAAGCGAAAGAGCGGCTCGTCGCGTGCATGAGCGAGAACAATCAGGCCAAGACTAGTGTGGCACCGGTCACGGCAATTCTCGCGATGGATCTCGAGTTCTATGAAGAGATGCCGCGCCTTTTTCCGCACAATCAAACGGCTCGCTCATGGTTCGCCGGCAAGCCCGAACACATCAAGGAGACCGCGCTCCGTAACAGTTCGCTGCAAGGCGCGTACTTCATTATCGCGGCGCGTTCGCTTGGCCTTGACTGTGGGCCAATGTCCGGCTTCAACGCCGAAAAAGTGAACGCCGAGTTTTTCGCCGACGGCACCTGGAAGGTCAACTTCGTTTGCAGCCTCGGGCACGGCGATGCAGGCAAACTTTTCCGTCGCTCGCCGCGGCTCGACTTCGATGAGGCGTGCCGTATCGCCTGATCGGCTTCGTTGAAGGCATGGAGATCAGCCAGGGATTCGATAGCGGTGCGATTGAAGTGATCGCGTGCGATGGTGCTCGCGCAGAGTTGGCGATTCGCCACGACTTGTCGGCGACCGGCGAAGTCAGCGAGTTCCTGCAGTGGTTCCACTTTCGCGTCAGCGGCGCGGAGAGCACGGGCGCGGAACTGCGCATCGTGAATGCAGGCTCCACCACCTATCCCGACGGATGGCGTGACTACCGTGCGGTCGCGAGTTGGAACCGAAGCAATTGGGAACGAATTCCTACACGCTATGACGGGCAAGTTCTGACAATCAACCTACCGCCTGCGCCCGGCCCGTCCTATATCGCTTATTTCGAGCCGTATTCGTGGGAACGTCATCTGACGCTGTTGGCAGACTGCATCTCACGCGGCGCGCGGCTGCGACGGCTCGGCGCCAGCATTCAAGGACGTGACATCGATGCACTTGAGGTCGGCAATGGCGAACGGCCGGTATGGATCATCGCCCGGCAGCATCCCGGCGAAACCATGGCGCAATGGTTTGTCGACGGCTTGCTGTTGCGCCTGCTCGACGACGCCGACCCGCTGGCAATTGAGTTGCGCAATGGCGCGACGTTCTACGTCGTTCCGAACATGAACCCCGACGGCTCCGTTCTCGGCAACCTGCGCACCAACGCGCTGGGTGCCAACCTGAATCGCGAATGGCTCGCGCCGTCGACAGAGCGCAGCCCCGAAGTGAAGTGCGTTCGCGATGCGATGCACGCGACAGGATGTGATGCATTTTTCGACATTCATGGTGACGAGAATCTGCCGTATGTATTCGTCGCGGGCTGCGAGATGCTGCCCAATTTCACGGCGCGACAGGCCGACGAACAGCACTCCTTTGCCGCCGACTTTCGTGCTGCCAGCACGGACTTTCAAACCGAGCACGGATATCACGCAAGCAAATACAGGGAAGACGTGCTGAAGCTTGCTTCGAAGTACGTCGGCCATACGTTCGGGTGCCTGTCGCTAACGCTGGAGATGCCGTTCAAGGACAACGCCAATGCGCCGGATCATCGATTCGGGTGGAGCCGCGTCCGCAGCGCGCGGCTCGGTGCCGCGATGCTCGATCCGATCCATCGTCATCTGACGCGTGCGGGATCGGCCGCGTGACGGTCGCGGTCGGCTCCCGTCTTACGTTGCGTCGTGCGCGGCTGCTCGATCGTCCACGCGTTTACGAGTGGCTGACGCAGTCTGATCTCGCCACGAACACGATGGGCGCACCGTTTTATCCGGAGCGCCCGGTACCGACGCTCGATGAGTTTTCGGCCGAGTACGTCAACGCGCATTTTGACGGCACTCGCCCGTACGCGGGGCGCATGTTCGTCATCGTCGCGGGGGGTGATGAGATCGGCTGTGTGTCGCATGGCCCGATCGACTTGCTGAACGACGTCGTCGAACTCGACATCTGGCTGGCCGAGCGGCGTCTGACCAGCCGTGGCCTTGGCTCCGAGGCACTTGTGCTGTTAGCGGACTGGATGCAGACCAACTATGGCGTCAATCGGTTCCTGGTGCGGCCCTCGCGCCGCAATGTGCGCGCGCTGCGTGCGATGCGGCGCGCCGGGTTCCGCGAAACCGACCTGCCTTCTGCGGAGGTGATTGAGAAGCTGCATTTGCCACCGGGTGAATACATCGACGAAGTGCTGCTGTTCCGCATCCTGCCGGTGCCGCCGGCGACGATGGCGCCGGACCCGGCGCGCATTTACGTGTTTCTCGACAGCGAGTTCACCAGCTTGCTGACGCCGGAGTTGATCAGCATTGGCGCCGTAGCAACCGACTCGACGGCGTTCTATTGCGAGGTCAACGGCTGGAATCTCGAGCGCTCGAGCGACTTTGTCAAAGAAATCGTCGTACCGCTGCTGGATGGCGATGCAGTGCCGCTGCCGATGGCGGCCGAAGCATTCTCCGCGTGGCTCGACGAGCGAGCAGGCCGTGCGCCGACGACGATCGTCAGCGATTCCGGATACGACCGCTGGGCACTAACCGAGCTGCTCGGTCGCGAAGACTTGCCGAGCGGAATCGACTGGAAGCGCGTTCCGATTTCTTATGAAGAGCTGGATGACGCGACAAAACAGCTAAGCCTGCGCAGACATCATGCGTTGGATGATGCGAGAGCGTTGCGGCAGCTGGTGATGCACCCGATTGCGTGACGAACACCGTCCGCTAAAAAATTAGTTACTGCAAATCAGCCGCGTGCCGCTTCAATTGATCGAGCGTCACGACCTCAAGCGCTTTCTCATGCGTCGCTGTCAGCAGAACCTGCGGCGCCGCACCGGCTTCGAACGCTTCCTTCCAGCGCGCGACGCATACGCACCAGCGGTCGCCGGGCGTGAGTCCCGGAAAGTCAAACTCCGGATGCGGCGTGACGAGGTCGTTACCGCGTTGTAGGGAAAAGTCGAGAAACTCGCGCGTGACCTTCGCGCATACGGTGTGCGAGCCGATATCTTGCGGGCCGGTGTGGCAATAGCCATCGCGATAGA
>JACCSD010000310.1 GCA_013813185.1 Burkholderiaceae bacterium | reverse complement strand
TCGTGATCTTCAAGCGCAAGTAGTGTCACGCCTTATGCTTGCGAATCTTCATCAACCGGACTGAAACGAATGTCGATCTCGATGCATGCCGCCTCCGTGCCCGTGTTCACGCAAATGCTCGGAAGCTTGAGCGCACTGTTGCGCAAAGCCGAATCTCATGCAGAGCAACGCAAGCTAGACGCCGATGCGCTGTTGCAGGCCCGCCTTTTTCCCGACATGTTTCCGCTGCGCCGTCAGGTTCAGATTGCGTGCGATTTCGCGCGCGGGGTTTCGGCGCGGTTGGCCGGCGTCGAAGTGCCGTCGTCGCCCGACACCGAGAAAACATTCGCGGAGCTGCAAGCGTTGATCGACAAGACGCTCGGCTTTATCGGCGGCTTGTCACCTGCGCAATTCGACCAGAGCGAAGCGCGCGAAATCGTGACGCGGCCGGGTACGCCCAAAGAAAGACGCTTCAACGGCCAGGCCTACCTACTGAGCTACGGCCTGCCGCAGTTTTTCTTCCACGTCACGACTGCGTACGCGCTGTTACGCCACAACGGCTTGGAGCTCGGCAAGGGCGACTACATGGGCAAGTACTGAGACAGGCGCCCTCGCCGCGATCACTTGGCCAGACCCATTCTCTTGGCGCCTTCGGTATAAATCTTCACGCGCTCTTTCATGAAGCCGTCCATCTGATCGACCCCGACGTTGATCAACTCGAAGCCGCTTTTTGCCGCCAGCTCTTTCATCTCAGGATCATTGTTCAGCGCGGCCCATAGATCGGACATTCGCTTGCGCTGCTCGGCGGTCGAGGACTTCGGCATGCCAATGCCGCGATAGGCGCCATCGATCCAGTCGACCCCGAGCTCCTTAAAGGTCGGAACGTCGGGCAGCAGCGGATGGCGCTGCTCCATCGCAACGGCAAGCGCGCGCAGCTTGCCTTTGTTGTTGACGGCGAACGCGGTGTAGCTCATCGCGCCGTCTACGTGCCCGGCAAACACCGAGGTCGTCATGTCGCCTGTTCCCTTGTAGGGGATGTACGTCGTCTTGATACCGAACGCAGCGTTCAGCCGCTCGTGCGCGGCATGATTGGCCGAGTTAAGGCCGGAACCGCCGAGGCTGAGTTTCAAGGGATTTTCTTTCGCAAACTTGACGAAATCCGCAAACGACTTGATCGGACTTTGATCGCGCACCACCAGCGCATCCGGCGTGTAATGGAACCAGAACACCGGCGTCACGTCATCGGTCTTGTACTGAACCTGGCCCTCCAGCGGTTGAAACACGATATGCGGCAAGTTCACGCCGACGACGTTGACACCGTCGGCCGGCAGCGTATTCATCTGCGCCCACATCAAGCCGCCGCCGGCGCCGGCTTTGTATTGGATGATCGTGTCAATGGCCGGACACTTCTTCTTCAAGACGATCTGCTGATGGCGCGCGGACAAATCGGATTCGCCGCCCGGCGGGAAGGCTTGCCAATACAGAACGTTCTTCTCCGGACAGGGTTGAGCAATCGCGGCTTGCGCCAACATCAGGCACGAAATTGCGATGAGCTTTCTCATCCAGTGTCTCCTTTGATTTTGGTTGCTTGCGAAGAGGTTAAGCCGCGCGACCGCGTCTGTCGATCGCCGCTAATACGGGTTGATAAAGAAAACGGCACGCCGTGACGTGCCGCTGCCTCTAGCAATAACGATGCAGACTTACTGCGCGTACCTGGCCTTCGCATCCGCCACGCACTTGTCTTTGGCGGCGCCGGTCAGCGGGTCACATTTTTCACGTGCGACTTTGTAGTCGGCGTCGCGCTTGGTGTCCTTGGCGTCGGTCTTGGCGACTGTCACCTGGCGCGCGGCCTTCGCGTCGGCCTTGGCCTTCGTCTCTGAAGCCTTTGCAGCCTTTACGCAAACGTCCTTGTCATTGCCCGTCTTGGTCGCGCATTGTTCCTTGGCCACCATGTAGTTCGCTTCGGCCTCCGCGATCACCGCTTTTTCGCGCGCTCTCGGCGTGTTTTCGTAATCTGCCTCGGCGCGTGCTTTGGCACGTTTTTCTGCGGCTTTTGCCTCGGCTACGCAGAGATTCTGAGGCTGTCCGGACAAAGCATTGCACTTGGTCTTGGCAGCTTTGTACTCTGTGCCGATGCGAGTCTTGGTCGCGCGATATTCATCCTTGGTGACGGCACCCGCAGAACCCGCCAGCAAAGCGGCGGCAAACACACAAACTTGCGCACGCGTGCGCATACTGGTCTGAATCATTATTCCTCTCCCTTATTGTCGGAATCGTACGCAAGCTACGCCCGAGCCGCCTTTTGACGACGACTCCGGAACTAGCGTAACGCCGCGCTCGCGAACCGGTTTACAAGGCGAGGACCCCTAGAGCAGAGCGAGCTCCTTCTCAGCGGGAGCCGCAGTCTTCATCTCAGGTGGCGTCTGAAAATCGCGGCGTGCAACGCCGCGCATCTCTTCGGGCGGCTTCTTGAAGCCGCTGCGATCACTGTAATCGGCCCACGTCCGCGTGCGACGTTCGTCGCGTTCGCTCAGCGCGCGCGCAATCGTAACGTCCAGCGCGGTCGCGCCTGCGACGGCCACGATGCCGATCCCGCGGCCGAGCTTGTTACGCGAGCCGCCGTACGCAGCCAAGGTAGCAAGATCCATCGCATCCCCGGCGACTCGACCCCACAGCCACGGCGTCTGATTTCTTGCTTTCAGGATGCCTATTCCGGTTGCAATCTCTCGCAGCCCATACAAGAACACCAATCCACTGCCACCCGGCATGCCGAGCGCACGCGCCAACGCACGCGGCATCAGGACCTCGGCGGCGCCCAGGCCGATGCTGAACCAGCCCAGGCCGCGCGCGGTCACGTCGTTGATGGGTCGGCCGCTTCCATACTGACCCTGCTGCCTTCTCGCTCGCTGATTCATTGCATCACCTGTTGCGTTGCGTTCCCATTCTTTCCCGGCTTCATGACGACCTTGATGCAACCGTCCTCTTTGGCGCCGAAAGTTTTGTACATCTCGGGCCCGTCTTCCAGATCGACCGTGTGCGTAATGACGAACGACGGGTCAATCTGACCTTGTTCGATTCGCCGCAGCAGATCATCGGTCCACCGATTCACATGTGTCTGACCGGTACGCAGCGTGAGGCCCTTGTTCATCAAGGCGCCGAACGGAATTTTGTCGACCAGACCGCCGTAGACCCCTGCGACCGACAACACGCCGGCCGGACGGCAGACGTACATCATTTCGCGCAGGACGTGCGGACGATCACTCTCGACCATTACCGCCTGCTTGACCCGGTCGATCGCTGAATCAATCGAACGCAGCGAGTGCGCTTCCATACCCACGGCGTCGATGCACTTCTCGGGACCCTTGCCCTGCGTCAGATCATTCAAGCGATCGAGCACGCTTGCTTCGTCGTAGTTGATCGTGATCGCACCGCCGGCTTCGGCCATGCTGAGCCGATCAGGCTGATTGTCGATGGCGATGATCTGTTCCGCGCCGAGCAGGAGCGCGCTGCGAATGGCAAATTGTCCGACCGGCCCGGCACCCCACACCGCGACCGTATCGGTGGGCTGTATGTCGCACTGCACGGCGGCTTGCCAGCCCGTGGGAAAAATGTCGCCGAGGAAAAGCACCTGCTCGTCGCTCAGGTTGTCCGGAATCTTGACCGGCGCGACGTCCGCGTACGGTACCCGGACGTACTCGGCCTGGCCGCCCGCGTAGCCACCCGTCAGGTGCGTATAGCCGAACAGGCCTGCGGTGGTGTGGCCGAACGCGATGTCGCCGATCTTCTTGTTGCGATTGGTGCGCTCGCAGACTGAAAAATTGCCGCGGCGGCATTGCTCGCAGTCGCCGCAGATGATCGTAAATGGCACGACCACCCGATCGCCGACCTTCAGCTTCTTGTTGGCCGACCCGACCTCGACCACTTCGCCCATGAACTCGTGGCCCATGATGTCCCCGCTGATCATGCCGGGGACGAAACCGTTGAACAAATGCAGGTCGGATCCGCAGATCGCGCACGACGTCATCCTGATGATGGCGTCGCGTGAATCTTCGATCCGCGGATCCGGAACGGTGTCGTACCGAATGTCGTTCTTGCCGTGCCAACACAGCGCCTTCATGCTTCTCTCCCCGTTCGATCACGTGCGCGGGAAACGCCAGCAAGACAGGTTCCCGCAAACGCTATTTCGCAGGCAGGTCGTTCTGGGGCCGCCCGCGTCTTCGGCGGCGCGCCCGGGTTCACTTTGCGTTTCATTTAGAGCGCTCCGTGCACGGATCAGACCGCAGCGAGGTAAGCTTCGCCCGCCGTTCCAGTTTGAGGAGACTTTCCTGGCCAAGCCCAACTATTCATTCGAGAAGCGCCAGCGCGAGATAGCGCGCAAGAAGAAGCAGGACGAGAAACGTCAGCGCAAGGTGAAGAGC
>JACCSD010000300.1 GCA_013813185.1 Burkholderiaceae bacterium | reverse complement strand
CTGCTGGTCGAGCTCGGCTTGCCGCGCGAAAACATCTGGGTCACGGATATCGAGGGCGTCGTCTATCAGGGCCGCAAGGTGTTGATGGACGACGACAAGTCTCGCTTCGCGCAGGCCACACCGATGCGCACCCTGGGGGAGGTGATCGAGGGCGCCGACATATTCGTGGGTCTGTCGGCGGGCGGCGTTCTGAAGCCCGAGATGGTGAAGAAGATGGCGGCGCGCCCACTGATTCTTGCGCTCGCCAATCCGACGCCCGAAATCATGCCCGAGCAGGTCAAGGCGGTACGCAGCGACGCGATCATCGCCACCGGCCGCTCCGACTACGTCAACCAGGTCAACAACGTTTTGTGCTTCCCGTTTATTTTTCGTGGCGCACTCGACGTCGGTGCGACCACGATTACAACGGCGATGGAAACCGCGGCGGTGCGGGCGCTGGCCGGCCTGGCTCGAGAAGAACAGAGCGACATCGTGGCTTCCGCGTACGGCGTAGCCGACGTCAGCTTCGGCCCCGAGTATCTGATTCCGAAGCCGTTCGATCCGCGGTTAATTACGCGCATTGCACCTGCGGTGGCGCAGGCCGCGATGGCGAGCGGCGTCGCAACGCGGCCGATCGACGACCTCCAGGCGTATCGCGATCAATTGCAGCAGTTCGTCTACCACTCGGGCACGTTCATGAAGCCGATCTTCGCGATCGCGAAGAACGCGCACGTCGGTGGCGGCAAATCGCGGATCGTGTTTGCGGAAGGTGAAGAAGAAAGAGTGCTGCGCGCCGTGCAGGTCGTGATCGACGAAAAACTGGCGCAGCCGATTCTGATCGGGCGCCCGGCGGTGATCGCCAAGCGACTCGAACGCTTCGGGCTGCGCATGCGTCCCGACGCCGACTTCGACCTGGTCAACCCCGAGTTCGACAACCGCTATCGCGACTACTCGGAAACGTATCACCGGCTTGCCGCGCGCAAGGGTGTCACGCAGCAGTACGCGAAAATAGAAATGCGCCGCCGGCTCACGTTGATCGGCGCGATGATGATGCACAAGGGCGAAGCCGACGGCATGCTGTGCGGAACGTTTGGCACGCACGGGCCGCATTTGACCTACATCGATCAGGTGCTCGGCCGGCGCACCGGCGCGAACGTCTACGCCGCGATGAACATCTTGATGGTTCCGGGGCGGCAGTTGGCGCTGGTCGACACGATGGTCAACCTCGATCCGACCGCGGAGCAGATCGCCGAAATCACCGTGCTGGCCGCCGAGCAGCTGAAGCGGCTCGGAATCGCACCGCGCGTCGCTTTGGTTTCGCACTCCAACTTTGGTTCGAGCGATGCACCGTCGGCGGTGAAAATGCGCGATGCGCTATCGCTGGTTCGTCAGCTGGCGCCGGAGCTCGAAGTCGATGGCGAAATGCACGCCGACGGCGCGGTCGACGACGCGATCCGCAAATCGATCATGCCGTTTTCGGCACTGACGGGCGATGCCAATCTGCTGGTGTGCCCTACGCTCGATGCAGCCAATATTTCGTATAACTTGTTGAAGGCGACCGCGGGCAACAACATCGCGATCGGCCCGATGCTGCTCGGCGTTGCCAAGCCGGCAAACATTCTGACGCCTGCGGCCACGGTGCGGCGCATTGTCAACATGACCGCGCTGACGGTGCTGGAAGCGAATGCGGTACGGCAGCGCGAGTTGATCTAGCAATCTGAAAAATTCCAGACTCGGGCGCGCCGACCTCTCTGGTGCGCTGATTCGCTAGCGAAAATCCCCCACACTAGCTTGCAGGGCAGCGAGCGCGGCGAGGCCGGCAGTTTCCGTTCGCAGGATCCGGGGCCCGAGGCGATGTGCCCGATACCCGAGCTGGTGCGCGAGTGCGAGCTCTTCGTCGTCGAATCCTCCCTCGGGCCCGACTGCGAGTGCGACCTGACGATTGCTCGGTTCCGCTTCGGACAGCGGGAGCGCGGCATCCGGCTCGAGTAGCAAGCCGATGGCGCCCTCGCTCACTCCTGTGCGCAGCGCCTCGGCAAGAGTCGCAGCCGCCTCGATTCGCGGAACGCGATTGCGTCCGCATTGCGCACACGCGGCGACGATCAGCTCGCGCAGCCGGTCGAGCCTCTTGGCCAGTCGATCGCCCGCAACTCGCACGACCGAGCGCTGCGCTGGCGTCAGCACGATCGAATGCACCCCGAGCTCGACCGATTTTTCGACCACCCAGTCGAGCTTGTCGTTGGCGATCCACGCCTGCACCAGCGTGACGGAAAGAGGCGATTCACACTCGACAGCGTCCGCCGCGTGTATCTCGGCTACGACACGCGTTCCTTCGACGGCCAGGCGCGCGCGGAACTCGCCGCCTTCGCCATTGAACAGCACGATTGGATCAGCGTCGCGCAGCCGCAGAACGCGCAAGGCGTGATGGGCGACACGAGGAGGCAACTCGATTCGCGAGCCCAGCGCAAGCGGCGCGTCGATAAAGAAACGCGCCGCTCGCATCGTCTGAGCAGCTGATGAGGCTAGGCGGCCTGCAACTGAGCGATGCGGAGCGTCTCAGCGGGCGCAGCTTTCGGCTGCTGCACTTGCTCCTGCACAAACAATGGCAGCGCAAACAAAGCCGCGTGCAATCCGGGATGGTAGTAACGCAGCCCATTGATATCGCGCGCCGCCATTCGCTGTTCGATGGCGTCGGCCGACGTAGCGCGTGGATCGGTCGTGTCGCTCGCCACCGCCAAACACCAAAGCGAACCGTACAGCGGCACGTACAGCGACATCGGCGCGACGTGACGAAACACCTTGCCTAGATTGGCCGCATTCTTGCGCACCGTCTCAGCCTGGTACACCGGTGATCCCAGGTGCAGGGTCAACATGCCTCCCGGCCGCAAGATGCGCTGGCACATGCGGAAAAACTGCTCCGAGTACAGATGAAACGCCGGTGTATCCGGATCGGTCAGGTCGAGCACGATCATGTCGAACCGCTCGGTCGTCGATTTCACGAACTCGAATCCGTCGCCGATCTTCACTTCGAGCCGCGGATCGTCGAATGCGCCGTTGTGGATCGAACC
>JACCSD010000299.1 GCA_013813185.1 Burkholderiaceae bacterium | reverse complement strand
TCGGCCCGCGCTATCACCTGATGATCAGGCCGATGCGCGTCGCCGGCCGGAATATCGAGCACGCTTTCGTCCGCATCGTTCGCAGCATCACCGGCGAAGTAGGCCAGCGATACCGTGTCGTCCCGCGCGCGCCAGTGATCGATCATTTTGCTGCGCGCTACCGTATAGAGCCAGGTGGTGAACTTCGCGCGCGGTTCGAAGTTGGCCGCGTTGCGCACCACCGCGAGCCACGTTTCCTGCAGCAGATCATCCGCCGCCGAGGTGGCCGCTCCCTGCCGCAAGAAAAAACGGTAAATCGCGCGCTCGTGCCGCTCGTACAACTCGGCAAAGGCGCGCGCATCTCCCCCGGCATAGGCGGCCAGCAGATCCTCGTCGCTGCTCATCGCGCGGCATTGTGCCTCCTAACATCCGCGCGATGAACTGCATCGCTACCAGCGGCGCGGCGGATCGGGAACGAAACCGACCGGGGCGGGGAAGGGCTCGGGCGCGCGATGCGGGCGCGCCAGTGGCCGCGGAATCGCGCCCATCGCGATCAGATTGTCGCGGCTGTCGTAGTGAATCGTGATCAACTCGTCGGGCGTCGATTGCGCGCGTTCAAACGCAACGTGTTGCGTCGGTGCGTATTCGCTGCTTCCGTGGCCGGTGCCAAGTCGCTGTTCCTGCTGCCGCTGCTGCTGTTGATCTCTGCGTTCGGCGCGCGCATCTGCCAATGCCTCGTTCGAGGCTGAAGGGCTCGCGGGGGCTTGCGCTGTCGCGTCTCCGCGCGCCGAATCTTGCGCGGCCCCCGATTTCGAACGCGACAACGGAGGCGACACCGGCTCCGGCGGCGGCACGTAACGCACCCTTTCCCGAAACACCGCAACGCCGATCACACCGACATTGTCCGGGCGGCCTGTGCGCGCAGCGTACGAATTGGGCAACGCGGTGAACTCAAACGCCGCAACGCGCGCAAGATTCTTGCGCCAACCGGTGATCTGGGCGTGCTGGCCATGGTTCAGCACATAGCCGGTCTGGTCGTGCGCCGCGGTTTCTCCCGACACGACGTTGACGCCGTCGACTGAAATCACGGTCAACGTCCGGCCACCGCTGCGGTTGGTCAGAGTAACGGCGTACCGATTGCCCGGTTTGCCGGGAACCCACCAGCGACCGTCGTGCCAGTACATCGGCAGCGTCTCGCCCGTAATGCGATCGGTCACATTCACGTCGACCATCGAGCCGACGGCGGTCGCGGGCGTTGCACAAGCAGTCAAAGCCAGGGCGGACGCCGCGGCCAGCATTCTGATCAACATGTCACTCTCCTGAGTGGTGGGTCAGACCAGTGAAACGGCCGCGCGCAGCGAAAGGGGTTAAGCCGAGAGCGACTAAGGCAGAATCCCCCCGTGCGGTTCGAACACCTGATACAGATCAACGACCCGTTGATGCCGTTGCTCGACACCCTGACGCGCGAGCAGCTGTGGCGCGGCCTGGTGCTGCGCGCTGAGGACCCGACGCAGTTCGTATTCGGCCTCGAGACAGCAACGATTCATTCACGGCGGCAGGTGGGCGAAGAGATCGAGCTGTTGCGAACGCTCGACTTCGGCTCGTTCAAGGTCGAAGACCGTGTGCGTTTGACGCCACAGAGTCGCAGTGAGATACACACCAGCGCCGGGCCGACCTGGCCGGCGAGCCGGATGCGCATCGAAATCGAAGAACCGCAGCCGGAGCTGCTGTTCCTGCGCTTTATATATGAGTCAGACGAAACGGCCGGCGACTGCGAGCTCGACGACGTCACGACCGCACTGCGCAAGCAGGCCTACGAGCGCGCCGACCTCGACACTGTGGCGCGGATTCGGGCGCTTGCGGAAGAAGGCTGGCTCGATGAGACGGCGGCACGCCGCCTGGCGTGCATTCCGAAACACTAAAGGGAGGCGCGCTGGGAGCGGTGCTGCGCCAGCCCGGCTAGCGCGGCGGTTTGGGCAACGTGCGCCGGATCAGTCGGCGCTCGATGGTCGGAGGCGGCAAATTCAGCGACTCCAAGCCTTCGATCGGCTTGGCCAGCGACTCGGCGATCTTCAGGCGGGCGGCGTTGAGCGCAGTCTGGCGCGCCGCGGCGCCCAGGAACTCGTCCAGGTCGTCGTGCTCGCCCCGCAAACTCATCACCATCGGAACAAAAAGGTCGACCAAGTGGGGGTCGAACTGAAGTTCGCGCAAACGGAGGATCTCGCTGATCGCCTCGTCGCTGGAAAAGGCGCGGCGATAGGCCTTTTCGTGCGTCAGCGCGTCGTAGGAGTCACATAAGCCGACGATTCGGGCCGCCAGCGGAATCGCCGAGCCCGAAATACCTTCGGGGTAGCCGTTTCCATCCCACCTCTCGTGATGGTGTCTTGCAATGTCACTGGCGAGTTCGCTGTACGAAACTTTGGTTTTCGCCAGCAGATCAGCACCGGTGGCTGAGTGCGTTTGCAAAATCTGCCGCTCTCCTTCCGAGAGCGGCTGAGGCTTCTGCATCAACGAATCAGGAATGCCGACCTTGCCAATATCATGCAAGCGCGCAGCCAGATCGAGCGTCTCGCAGGCATCATCCGATTGGCCGAGTTGCCTCGCCAAGAGCGAAGTGAGTTTCGCGACGCGATAGCAATGTTCCCCAGTCGGGTCGTCTCTCAATTCGGCAGTGAACGCCATTTGCTCAAGCAAGTCCCCTTGTTTAACGCCTACGGTTTGCGCAGCGATTTTGTCGCTCAGCTCAGCTTCCTTGGCACTCAATAGGTGATCTGGAAACTGGTGACCGGTTTCAATCTGCTGCAAGTGGAGTTCTTGGTGGCGCACGATGCTGTCGTGTTGCGCCTTTCGTATGTGCAGTGTCAGTTCGCGGTGCAATGCCAAGGCCCGCTCGGGTCGTCCGGCCTTCTCGTGGGCCTGCACGAGGGCTAATAGTGTTTCGCGCAGTTGCGGCTTAACCGATCGGGCCTTTTCAAGTGCTGCCATGCCTCTCGAAAGACCGACGTCACCTAGGCCCGAGTAAACCTCGACGAGCCCTTCCGAGCAGGCGGCTGAAATATCTGCGCGGACGGACTTCGCCTTTGCAGCCAACTCCTTGGCGATTTGTGCGCGTTCGGAGGCCTCGGCGACCCTCCCAAGAGCAAGCAACAAGCGCGTGTACGTACCCTCCGCGAATACACGATTCAATATTTCGCCTGGCGAGTCGGGTGTGTGCCTGAGTCCAATGGAATCTCGAATACTGTTCAGTCCCGTTTCATACTCTTGCATGTGTAAACAACAAAGAGCGACATTCGCTAGTGCAACTGCCTTAAAGGAGCGAAGAACCGCAGATCCTGTTGCCAAACGCATAGCTCGCTCGCCGCAATCTCTCGCATCAGAATAAAGTGCGGCCTCGTAAAATGCATTTCCGAGGTTATTCCAGACCGCAACCTTTCCGATCTCGTCGTTTACTTCGTCCGCGATTTCGAGGGCTTCTGAAAGCGCGGTTAGGGCATCCCCGGGATTGTTAGTTGAGTAAAGAACCGCTGCTTGCACTGTCAGGGCGCGTCTTAGAAGAACGCGGTCGCCGGAATCGCGCGCGAGCATTACCGCCAGCGCTGCAGGTTCGACACCATTGAAAGTGCTCTGTCCCTGATGGAAAAACTGCGATGCGATATCGATCAGGCAGCTGACTCGCCGCTTCGGATCGACGGTGAACGGAATACTACGCAGTCGCTTAAGCGCCTCATTCAGGAACGAAACCGCGTCGGCACTTGCCGATGCGAGGTTCGCCTTGATTTCGCGCTCCAGAACTTCTAAATCTTCGTGAGTTGCAGTGGACATCCCGACGGCAGAAATTATGGGCTGTGGGATTGTGATTGCTTGCTCCTGCCGTGGCTAGAGCGGAAGTCGCCAAATGCGGGTGATTCCCGCCGGTTCTCCTTAGATCAAACTTCGCTCGTGTGCCGATCAGCTTATGTGACGCACCGACTAAAAATCAAATATTCGAAACCATCACTCGTAGAGGTACTAAATGAACAAGATCGAATCGGAAGTCTCAGAAGAAAACGTTGTTGAAGTGTCCGAACAGCAAACTTTCGAACTGTCTATCTCCGAGCTCGATATGGTAGGCGGCGGAAATTGGGGAACGATCCTGGCCTAAAGAAGAACGCCGCCCCTAACAAAAGTCTTACGAGCCATCACTAAGAGTTTCTTTGCTCTACGAGCTTAGCCGGACGGCCCCGACGAGGACTGTCCGGTTATTTTTGCCTAAGCTGCCAGCTGATTCGAAACGGCTGGTGTCTCGCCTAGCCTAACAATCCGATCCACCGCCCCCACGGTCTCCGGGCGGTGGCTGACGATTACCAGCCCGATTCCGGTTTTGCGCAAGCCATCGGTGATTGCTCGTTCCTTCGCCAGGTCGATCTGATCGAACGTTTCGTCCAAGAAAAGTATCTGCGGCCGGCGGTACAGAGCGCGAGCCAATAAGACCCGGCTGCGCTGCCCGCCCGATAGCGCCATACCCAGGCTGCCGACGATCGTGTTGAACTGCATCGGCATGGCGTCGATTTCCTGATCGACCATCGCCAGGCGGGCACAGTCCTGCACCCGCTGTGCATCGTGTTCCGGGTCGAAGAAGCTGATGTTGTCTTCGATCGTGCCAACGAACAGGTGGTCATCCTGCATGACGACGCCGATTCGGCTGCGGTAAGCCGCTTTGTCCCAGTCGCGGACATCGCGGCCGGCTGCTGTCAGCGACCCTTCGGTCCGGTCGAGCAAGCCCGCCAACACCTTGACTAGCGTGGTCTTTCCGGCGCCGCTCGGCCCGACGATCGCGACCATTTCGCCGGGCTTGGCGGCAAAGTCGACCCCCCGGAACACGAAGCCCTCGATGCCGTAAGCGAAGCCGATGTCGCGTCCTTGCAACACGAAGGGAGCTGATGGCGCGTCGGCGCGCGCTACCGCCGGCAGCTCGGACGGACCACCCTCGGGTTCGGCCAGCGCGATGTCGGCCACGCGGTCCGCGTGCAGGTCGAGCATCCGGAACTCGATCGTCTTGTCGACCAGGTTGTTGACGCGCGTAATGAACAGCAGCTTGAACAACAGGAACGCGAACAGCATGCCCACCGACAGCTGGTTGTCGAGCACGGCGTAGGCGCCGAGCCAGATCACCAGCACGTTCTCGATGCCGAACACCAGGACGTTGCCCGCACGCTGCAGCAGCGCCAGGTTCTGTACGCGCACATCGGCGTTGGTCTGATCGACGACGTGATTCAGGTACGCGGAGCGGCGCTCGGATTCGCGCAGGTTGAGCTTGATCGCCATCATGCCGCGCAGCGTCTCGATGAAGTGAGTGGACGCTTTCGCCTCGTGCACGATGCGCTCGTCGGTCGCGCGCCGCTGCGGCCCGTACATCGTCCAGCGCAGCAGGCCGTAGCAGACCGCGGCGATCACAACGATCAAGGTCAGCGTGGGGCTGTACCAGAGCATCACGGCGAGCGTGACCAGCACCATCACGCCGTCCATGAAAGTTTCAAGGAACGTCAGGGTCAACGTGCGCTGGATCGCATCGACCGAGCGGAAGCGCGACACGATGTCGCCGATATGCCGCTTCTCGAACCACGCAAGCGGCAAACGAAGCAGCCGCGCGAACAGCGTGTCGAGCAGCTGCAGGTTCAGCCGCGTGCTGATGTAAACACCGAGCCAGGCGCGCAGCCCGGTGACGATGGCGATCGTCACTGCCAGCAAAACGAATCCGATGCCGAGCACCGCGAGCAGATCACGATCGCGCCCGACGACGACACGATCGACCACCAGTTGCAGGAAGAACGGCGTCGCGATCGCCAACACTTCGAGCACCAGCGAGAGCAGCAGCACTTGCGTGATCGCGCTCTTGAGTCC
>JACCSD010000281.1 GCA_013813185.1 Burkholderiaceae bacterium | reverse complement strand
TTTTTTCGCCGATGTTGACGAACGGCGGCACCTGAACGCTGATCCCTGTTTCGAGCGCTGCCGGCTTGAAGCTGGTGGTGGCCGTCGAATTCTTGATGCCCGGCTCGGTATCGACGACCTCGAGGATTACCGTCGTCGGCAACTGAATTCCAATCGCGCGCCCATTGTGAAAATTGATTTCGACCTGCAAGTTGGGGAGTAGATAGCCGGTCTGCCCTTCGAGAAAGTCGGCGCCGAGTGACAACTGTTCATATGTTTCGTTGTCCATGAAGACGTAGGCTTCGCCGTCCTGGTATGAGTAGGTCATCGCGCGGCGATCGATGAACGGCCGTTCGACCCGGTCATCTGTCGACAGCCGTTCGTTGCGCTTTTGCCCGGTTTCGATGTCCTTGATCTCGATCTGCATATAAGCGCCGCCGCGGCCGCCGACGTGCACGTGATAGCTCTTGAGCACGCGCCAGACTTTCTTTTCGAGCTCGAGCAAATTGCCGACGCGGATTTCGGTCGCGAGAATCTTCGCCACGAATGTCCTAAGTGAGGTCCTGATCTGTTTCGGAAGGCCGGCGAACCTACAATGGCCGGTCGCCGATGGTTGATCACTAGCGCCTGCGATTATAGGTGGGCACGGTTTTTCTCCGCTGTCTTGTCTGATGAACGCACCGACCGCCACCTTCGATCCCAAGCCAGTATTGGCCGGCCTACCGCACTTACCTGGCGTCTATCGGATGATCGCCGCCGACGGCGCGGCACTGTACGTTGGCAAGGCGCGCGATCTGCGCAAGCGCGTGTCGTCGTACTTCAACAAGAACGTCGGTCCGTGGACCGGCCACATGCTAGCTCGCGTCGCGCGCATCGAGACGACGGTGACGAGGTCCGAAGCCGAGGCGCTGCTGCTCGAGAACACGCTGATCAAGTCGCTGGCGCCGCGCTACAACGTCGTGTTTCGCGACGACAAGTCGTATCCGTATTTGAAGTTCACCGTTCATAAGTTTCCGCGCATTGCGTACTACCGCGGCGCGGTCGATCGGCGCGCGCAGTATTTCGGCCCGTATCCGAATGCGTGGGCGGTCAAGGACAGCATTCAACTGCTGCAGAAAGTGTTCCGCTTGCGGACCTGCGAAGACACCGTGTTTGCCAACCGCTCGCGGCCGTGTCTGCTGCATCAGATAGAGCGCTGCAGCGCGCCGTGCGTCAAGCTGATCGAACCCGACGCGTACGCGCAGGACATCGATCGTGCGGTTCGCTTCCTGCGCGGGCAAACCGGCGACATCATGCGTGAGCTCGAAGGCAGGATGCACCAGCTGTCGGTCGATTTGAAGTTCGAGCAGGCAGCGGCGGTGCGCGATCAGATCGGTGCGCTGGCGAAAGTCCTGCACCAGCAGGCGGTCGATACGACCGGCTCCGATGCCGATGCGGACGTTTTGGCCGTCGTCACCGACGGCGCGCACGCATGCGTGAATCTCGCCATGATTCGAGGCGGCAGGCACCTCGGCGACAAGCCCCACTTTCCCGCCCGTGCGTCCGCAGGGACAGAAGCCGCCGAGATTCTCGAAGCATTCGTGTCGCAGCACTATTTGTCGCAGCCGGTGCCGCCGACACTGGTCGTCAACGCTGACGTCGATACCGAGGAGCTATCGGCGATGCTGTCGGCAGCCAGCGGACGCCGCGTTCAGCTGGTGCGTCATCCGCAGGAACAGCGGCGGCGTTGGCTGGAGATGGCGGAAGCCAACGCGCGGCTGGCATTGGCACGCCGCCTGGCAGAAGAAGGTTCACAGATGGCCCGCACGCGGGCGTTGATCGACGCGCTCGGCCTGGAGCTCGGCGAAGAAGATGCCGACAAGCTGCGTGTCGAATGTTTCGACGTGAGCCACACGTCCGGCGAGGCGACGCAGGCGTCGTGCGTCGTGTACGCCGAGCACAGGATGCGGCCTTCGGAGTATCGGCGCTACAACATCGAAGGCGTGGAGGCGGGCGACGACTATGCAGCGATGCGCCAGGTGCTGACGCGCCGGTTCTCACCGGTGGCGCGTGGCGAAAGCCGGTTGCCGCATCTGGTGCTGGTCGATGGCGGAAAAGGGCAGGTGATGGTCGCGCATCAGGTCTTTGTCGAGCTCGGCCTCGATCCATCGGTTCTGGTCGGTGTGGCGAAGGGCGACGAGCGCAAGGTCGGGCTCGAAGAGCTCGTGTTTCCCGATCAGCGACCACCGCTCGTGCTCGGCCGCGAGTCGCAAGCGTTGTTGCTGATCGCGCAGATTCGCGACGAAGCGCACCGCTTTGCGATTACTGGCATGAGAGCGCGCCGAGCGAAGACGCGCAACACCTCGCAGCTCGAAGGCATGGAAGGAATCGGCCCGAAGCGGCGGCAGAAATTACTGGCGCGATTCGGCGGCATGCGCGGGCTGGCGTCCGCATCGATCGACGACATCGCAAACGTCGAAGGTGTTTCACGTAAGCTGGCTGAAAGAATCTATGCCCAGTTGCATGGCCAGCCCTCCCACTAGCCGCATGCTCTCGTTCAGCGTTCCGATGGCGCTGACGTGGGCGCGCATCGCGATGATCCCGCTGGTGGTCGGCATCTACTACCTGCCTGACACCTGGCTCGCGCCGCACTGGAAAAATGTCATGGCGTGCTGGCTGTTCATTCTCGCCGCCGTCACTGACGCGCTCGATGGCTACATCGCGCGACGGTGGGGCATGACCAGCAAGCTTGGCGAGTTTCTTGATCCGGTGGCAGACAAGCTGATGGTCAGCGCCGCGCTGATCGTGCTGCTTTCGCTCGGACGCGTTGATTCATTCGTGGCACTCGTCATCATCGGGCGCGAAATAGCAGTTTCGGCGCTGCGTGAGTGGATGGCCAAGATCGGCAAGTCGAGCAGTGTCGCCGTGAACTCCATGGGCAAGGTCAAGACGATCGCGCAAATGACCGCGATTCCGATGCTGCTGTTTCACGATCGGCTGTTCGGCATTATCGATCTGCACCTGATCGGCACGCTGTTGATCTATGTGGCCGCGGTACTGACGGTGTACTCGATGCTGACCTATCTGAAGCTGGCATGGCCTCATTTGAACGATCGGAGATGAAAAGTTTCGCTATACTTCGCGGCCTCGTGCGGGAGTAGCTCAGTTGGTAGAGCGCAACCTTGCCAAGGTTGAGGTCGCGAGTTCGAGACTCGTCTCCCGCTCCAAGTTTTATCGAGAGGGAAGCCGCCGCGCTTCCCTTTTTTGATTTGAGATCATGGCGGGGTGGCAGAGTGGCCATGCAGCGGACTGCAAATCCGTGTACGCCGGTTCGATTCCGACCCCCGCCTCCAACTTGTGCGTGAGACGCCGCGCGGCGCCTGCTACTGCCGGTGTTCCTTCAGCACCTCACGCGCGATGACCAGCTGCTGAATCTGCGACGTTCCTTCGTAGATGCGAAACAGCCGAACGTCGCGATAAAAGCGCTCGACGCAGTACTCGGCGATGTAGCCGGCGCCACCGAATACCTGAACCGCCCGGTCAGCGACGCGCCCCACCATCTCCGACGCGTAATACTTGCTCATCGCTGCAGCCTTGACGATCGGTTGCAGGTCATCACGTAACCGCGCCGACTGCAGCACGAGCGCGAGTGCGGCCTCTTTCTCGACTTCGCTGTCGGCGATCATCGCCTGGATCAGCTGAAAATCGCTGATCGGCTTTCCGAACTGAACCCGCGCGTCTGCATAGCGAACCATTTCATCGATCAGCCGCTCCGCCGTGCCCACGCAGAATGCGCCGATGTTCAGGCGGCCACGGTCGAGCACTTTCATCGCAGTCCGGAATCCCTTTCCGCTGACACCGCCGATCAGAGCCGCGTCGGGCACAAAGCAGCTATCGAAAATCACGTCGCACACGGCGGTTCCTCGCTGCCCGAGTTTCCGTTCCGGCTTGCCGAGGCTAAGGCCTGAAGACGCGGCGTCGACGACGAACGCCGAAATGCCCGATGCGCCTTTCTGGTTCGGATCGGTGCGCGCCATCACGGTGAATACGCCAGCGCGCGGTGCATTGGTGATGTATCTCTTCGTGCCGGTCAGCCGATAGCCGCCGTCGACGCGCTCCGCTCTAGTTTGCAACGACGCGGCGTCAGAACCCGACTGCGGTTCCGTCAGGCAGAACGAGGCGATCAACTCGCCGCTCGCCATCCGCGGCAGATACGTTCGCTTCTGTTCGTCGGTGCCATCGATCAAGATCCCCTGGCTGCCGATGCCGGTGTTGGTGCCGAAGACCGATCGGAACGCCGGCGAAGTCCATCCAAGCTCGAACGCGACGCGGGCTTCTTCGACTGCGGTCAAGCCGAGCCCACCATACTCGGTCGGTATCGAGAGACCGAAGAAGCCCATTTCGCGCATCTCGGCGACGAGCTCATCGGGTATTCGATCTTCTTCGTCAACCTGCTTCTCTAGCGGTACCAGGCGCCCACGCACGAACTCGCGCACTGATTGCAACAACGGTTCGAATACATCCGGTTCCATGATGGCGCTCCTGGAGCAGGGCGACATTGCAGCATACCGACGCCATGGCGCTAATCTTCACCCTGAAGGTTTGACGTTATGACGCCGAGGAAGACCGTGGAATACAACGACATCATTTACGAAGTACAGGATCACGTCGCCCGCATCACCATCAATCGTCCGAAACAGTTGAACGCCTTTACAGGCGATACGCTGAAGGAACTGACGCTCGCCGTCGAGGCAGCGGGGGCGGACGACGATATCGGTGTGGTTGTCCTGACCGGTGCGGGCGACCGCGCTTTTTCCGCGGGCGGCGATGTCAACTGGGAGAAAGAGGGCGGACTCGAGCGGCAGGTTCTCGAGCCGTACCTGTTTCACGTCACGCTGTCGCGATGTTTGAAGCCCACGATCGCCAGGGTCAATGGGTACGCGATCGGTGGCGGCCATCACATGGCTTACTTCTGCGATC
>JACCSD010000254.1 GCA_013813185.1 Burkholderiaceae bacterium | reverse complement strand
AGTCGTTGAGTGTTTCGACAACGTCATCGCGGTCCATGCTTGCTCCCTGGCTGTAGTGGCTATATTGGTTTGGGAATTCGGCAGTTTTCGTGCCTGAGCAGCATAAAATCGGCATCAGTCTTGCTTGATCGTCCTAACACGTTGCCTATTGATAGGAGCAAGAGGGGTGGGCCAAATGTCTATGCAGGGCGCGAGCAGTCTGGCGCCCCCACACTTGTTGGACATCACGATGTTCTGGAGCCCGCGCAGTGGCGGCGTCGCCCGCTACCTGCGCAGCAAGCGCGATTGGCTCGAGGCAAACTCGCAATGGCGTCACACGATCATGGCTCCAGGGCCGCCGACAGCGGAAACGAGCCGAATCGCTGCCTTGCCGCTGCCGTTTTCGGGGGGCTACCGTTTCCCCTTGCGGCGCGCAGCGACGGCTCGCGCGATCGTTCGTCAACAGCCGGATCTGATCGAAGTAGGCGACCCCTACCGTTGCGCATGGGCTGCCTTGGACGCAGGACAACGGCTTGGCATACCAGTGGTGGCGTTTTATCACTCGAACGTGGATGCCCTGTCCCGGCACTTTCTACCTCGGGCATTTCATGGCCTGGTGCAGCACTACCTGCGCCATCTGTACCGCCAATTCGACACGGTCTTCGCACCGAGTCACTGGGCCGCCGAAGCATTACGCGACCTCGGTCTCGACAACGTTGTGCTGCAGCCGCACGGCGTCGATTGCGATGTTTTTCATCCGCGTCAGCATGACGCGGCGTGGCGACAGGAGCTGGGTCTTGCATCGTCGGACATCGTGCTGATCTACACCGGAAGATTCGCCGCTGAAAAAAATCTGGATCGACTCGCGGCTGCGGTTGACCGGCTCGGGGCGCCGTATCAGCTGATCGCGATCGGAGATGGCCCGCGCCCGCCGCGCGGCGCGCGGCTGCGGGTGTTGCCTTATCAGCCGGATGCAGCCGCTGTGGCGCGTGCGCTCGCAAGCGCCGATATCTTCGTGCACGCAGGGGACCAGGAAACGTTTGGGCTCGCGGCGTTGGAAGCGCTTGCTTGCGGGACACCGGTGATTGCACGCGCATGTGGCGGGCTGACCGACCTGATTGACGGCCGTGCGGCGATCGGTGTCGAGCGCGATGATGTCGGCGCGTTTGCCGACGCGATTTCAGCCATGGCGCCCGTCGCCGGCACGCTGCGCGAAGAAGCGCGCCGCCGGGCGCTTGAGTTCGATGCGAATCTTGCCTTCTCGCGGCTGCTGAATCGCTATACAGCTTTGTGTTTTTCCGCACGCCCGGGCGATGCACAGCCGAATGAAGAGCGGTATGCGGCCTGATTTCATCCGCGAATCGCCCCGCGCGTCGGCGCCGCGCTGGCTCTGCGTATCACTGCACGACGTCGCCCCCGCGACCTGGCCGTTCTGTCGGAACGTTCTTGCGGCCGTGCGTGAAGTGGCCGACATTCCGCTGACGTTACTGGTCGTGCCTGCCTATCACGGGGAATGCTCGGCGCAGCCCGAATTCGAGCAAGCGATTAGTCAGCAGCGCTTGGCCGGGCACGAGCTCGCTTTGCATGGGTACTTTCACGCGGATCCTCATAGGCCCAGCGACATCGTCGACTGGGTCCGGCGGCGCATTTACACGGCCGGCGAAGGCGAGTTCTGCGCACTATCCGAAGACGAGGCACGCGAGCGGCTCACTCTTGGCAGCCGCTGGTTCGCCGCCAACGGGTGGACGCCGATGGCAGGCTTCGTGGCGCCCGCGTGGTTGCTCGGCGCCGGCGCCTGGAGAGCGCTACGCGGGCAACACGGGCTGCAGTACACCAGCACCCTGACGACCTTGATTGCTTTACCCGAAGGTCATGCCATTCGTGCACCCTGTTTGACGTACAGCGTGCGCAGTGCGTGGCGACGCCCAACGTCTATCGTGTGGAACACATTACTTGCGCGCGCGACGCAGAGTTCGCAGATCCTGCGTCTGGGGCTGCACCCCTTCGATGCAGAGTCGGGCCCGGTACGGCGCTCGTGGCAGCGGCTGCTGAAACGCGTGTTGAGAGACCGCACGCCAGTGACGAAGGCGGAGTGCGTGCGGCAGTGGCGGCTGCAGGCAACTCACCTCGTGCATCGGCAGGGGCCGCAGGCTTTTTTACGATCACCCAACTTTTAGAGAAACTTTTATGAACGCTCTCCGCTTGATACTTCTCGGTGCTGCTTTTGTTGCCACCTCGCTCGGCGTGTCCGCTGCGATCAAGGAGGGCCGTACGGCGAATGACCGCCCATACGCCAGCGGCGGGGTCGGACTCGAAGAGTCGGAGCGGCTGAAGCAAATGGCGGACAAGTTTTCATTGCAGCTGGTCGTCTCGTCACGGTCGGGTGCTTACCTCGCCGACACTCGGGTCACCATCATCGGTGCGAACAGCCAAAAAATTCTGGACATGGCGCTTGATGGACCATGGCTGCTGGTCGACCTTGCACCGGGCAGCTACAAAGTCTTCGTAGCCCACGCCGGTTTGACGCAGGAGCGCAACGTGACGCTTGCGCCGGGCAAGCGCGAACAGATCGCAGTCCAATTTAACGTTCCCGCCGACACCGCCAAGAATCCCGCGCCACTGGCCAAATAACTGCCGCTGGCACATCACTTGCTCATCTAATTCAGCCAACCAATTCGTCTACGACAGTTGGTTGTTTGGCCCGCGTCCATCCCCTCCCCTTCCCCGAGACGCCGGGTCTTTTTCAAAGCCCCGCGCACGCGCGGGGCTTTTTTTCGCGTCGAAAAATCAGCCGGTTAAATTGCGATAATCGAATTCGGAGGCAGCACACATGGCGACCATCATCGCAGCACGAGTAGAAACGCAGCAACGCGCAGATGACCTGATGGCGCAGTTGCAGTCGCACGGCGTCGCCGCCGATGACATGCAGGCGTTCTACGTCAATCCACCGGGGCAGCACGGAACGTATCCGATCGGCGGCGATGTCGCCGTGGATACGGGCACCGAAGATTCAAACCTCGGCCAGGCGTCCGGGGTCGCAGCAGGCGCTGCTGCCGGGCTCGCTGCGGGGGCGGTCGCCGGCGCCGTGATACCGCCATTGGCGCCGATCATTGCAGTCGCGCTGGCCGGCGTCGGAGCGCACGTCGGAGGAATGGCCGGTGCGCTTGCCTCGACCCGCACTTCGCACGAAGAAAAGCAGGAAACCGAAACCAGCACGCCGGATGCGGATGCAGTCAATACGCGCCGCGGTGGAATGACGCTCGCCGTGCGCGTGGATCCGGCGAATGAAAAAAACGTGATCGACACATTGTCGGCCGCCGCGGTCGAAGACTTGGAACTCGCGCAGGGCGACTGGCAAGATGGCCAATGGGTCGACTTCGATCCGCTGGCGCCGCCGCACAAAATCGGCGCTGAAGCTCGCGACTAGAGCTCGCGCCTAATAAAGCAGGACGACGCTGAGCCCGACCACGGCGCCGAGTATGGCGCCCGCTGCGACATCGCTCGGATAGTGCAGTCCCAGCGCCACGCGGGAAACCGCGATCAGCAACACCAACGGAGCCAACGCTGCGCCCACTAACGGGAAATGCCAGGTGAAGACCACCGCGAACGCGACCGCGTGCAGGGTATGGCCGGACGGGAAACTGAACTTGTCCAGCGCACGCACACAGGCCCGAATGTCCGGGCATGCAACGAAAGGACGCGGGCGTCCGATCGAATGCTTAAGCCAGAAGTAAAGGGGCAGATTGAGCAGGCCGGCAAGCACCATTTGCGCCGCGACGTCCCGGCCATGAGTGCCGCCGAGAAGCGCCAGCGCCGCGATCAACACATACCAAAATAATCCGTCGCCCAGCTTGCTGACAATGACCAGCGCCTTGACCGGCGTCTGATACTGCGCCACCCGGTGCAGCCATTGCGCCCAATGCAGGTCGCGCTCGACCCACACGTCGCGCCGCGCGTTACGCAGGGCACGATCCAGCAATAGGTGCTTCGATTGCATGTGCTGCGTCCGTTAAACAAAATTCGAATCGATTGATCACCGCGTTCCAGTTCGCCGACACAGCCGCGCTGCGCGCGCCTGCCCGCATCGGATCGAGCCAGCGAAACTGGTGCGCGAGCGCGCAGACGCTGGCGATGAAACCCTGCTCGTCGCCCGGTTCGACCAGTACGCCACTGCTGCAATCGTCGATATGAACCGCCGCCGCGCCTGAGCGATAGGCCGCGACGAGCAATCC
>JACCSD010000241.1 GCA_013813185.1 Burkholderiaceae bacterium | reverse complement strand
GCGATCGGCCGCCAAACACGAGAAAATTCGAGCACGAGGAGTCGTCCGCCGGGCTTGAGCACGCGCTGCATCTCGGCCAAGGCCACCTCTTTGCGCGTCATGTTGCGGAGCCCGAAGGCGACCGTTGTCACGTCGAAGTAGCCCGCGGCAAATGGCAGGCGCTCGGCGTCGCACTGAACCAGCGGAATCAGGTGGCCGCGATCGAGCAGGCGGTCGCGTCCTTCCGCCAGCATCGCCGCGTTGATGTCGGTCAACCACACCTCGCCGGTTGCTCCCGCGCGTCGTGCGAACGCGCTCGCCAGGTCCCCCGTTCCGCCTGCGATGTCCAGCACCTTCATGCCCGCGCGCACGTTGGCTTCACGCACGGCGAACGCCTTCCATAAGCGATGCAATCCGGCCGACATCACATCGTTCATTACGTCGTACTTCGACGCCACCGAATCGAACACACCCGCCACGCGCCGCGCCTTGTCCGACTCGTCCACCTTGGAAAAACCGAAATGCGTCGTCGTAGATGTCTTATCCATGGTGACCGCAACCCGGCGCGCTCGGCGCAGCGACATTTGTCTCCGTGCGTTCGCGGCTGGCACCCGCCGCTTGAAGCTGCTGCAGGTATTCATCCCACAGCCGGCTCTGATTGACCCCTAGCTCGTACAAGTATTCCCACGAAAAAATGCCGCTCGTATGCCCATCCGAAAAAAGCGGCTGCACTGCATAGTGGCCGATCGGCTGTACTTCGGTGATCGTTACGTCGCGCTTGCCCGCTTGCAGCGTTCCCTGGCCCGGGCCATGGCCGCGCACTTCGGCCGAGGGTGAGTGCACGCGCATGAACTCGAAAGGCAACTTGAAACTGAGCCCGTCGTCATACTCGATCTCGAACACGCGTGACGCCGCGTGCAGCGTGATGTTGACGGGAGCGGGTGAGCTGGTTGCCATGGCCATCGTGCGAGTTGGCGCGCCCGGCGGGATTCGAACCCACGACCCCTGGCTTCGGAGGCCAGTACTCTATCCACTGAGCTACGGGCGCAGATAGGGTTGCAATGGTAGCGTGGAGAGCGCAGCGATGCGCCCGTGCTCGTCAGCGCCGCCGTTATACTTTCGCGCCTCGCATTGGAGCATTCGATGTCGGAACGCAGTAATTCCCTGATCAAGACACCGCGCCAACTCATTACCGTCATCGCGTTGTCGTTCATCGTGCCGGTGATCCTGATCCTTCTGCTCGCGACGTATGTGGTTCGCAGCACAACCGCGGGCGCCGCGGGCTCCGATGCGCTGAGCGAAAAGGCCATCGCCGAACGCATGCGGCAGGTGGGCGTCGTGTCCCTGGCGGATTCCAGCGCGCCGAAATCGCTGCAAACGGGAGAAGCCGTGAATGCGGCTGCGTGCAGCGCCTGCCATGCGGGCGGCATCGCGGGTGCGCCGCGTACCGGCGACGTCGCAGCGTGGGCGCCGCGCATCAAACAAGGATTCGATGTGCTGGTCAAGCACGCCGTCGAAGGATTCAAGGCAATGCCGGCAAAGGGCGGCAACCCGAACCTGGACCCGATCGAAGTCGCGCGCGCGGTTGCGTTCATCGGCAATCAGTCGGGAGGAAAATTCAAGGAGCCTGCGGCACCGGCCAGTGCTGCGGGGCCCGTCACTCCGGTTTCGGCACCGCCCAGCGCTGCTGCCGGTGTGCCGATCGCTGCAGTCGCTGTCCCTGCCGCTGTTGCCAAGGCGCCGGCGAGCAGCGCCAAAGTCGATGGCGCCGCAGTTTATGCATCGGGTTGCAATGTATGCCACGCGGCCGGTATCGCCAACGCGCCGAAGCTCGGCGACAAGGCGGCGTGGGCTCCTCGCTTGGGTCTGGGGATCGACGGGTTGACCACGTCCGTCATCAAGGGCAAGGGCGCGATGCCGGCACGAGGTGCGGTCGCCAACGCAAGCGACGCGCAGCTGCGCGGGGCGGTCGAATATATGGTGGCAGCGTCGAAGTAGCGCTACAGCTCGAGCGGATCCACTTCGATATTCCAGCGTAGCGACGCGCGTTTTTCGCGTAGCGCTGCGAGCCAGATACCCAGCAGGGCGTGCAGTTGCGCGCGCTGATCAGCCTCGATCAGCAGTTGCGCACGCGACACTCCAGCCAGCCGCTGCAAAGACATCGGCACTGGGTCGAACAGGCGGACGTGCGATGCGGCCTCTGCAAAATAGGCTAACGCCTGATCTCGCGCTTTTCGCAAGAACTCAAGCGCTGCATCCATCGTCCGTGCCTCTGCAGTCAGTAGCGCTTGATACGTGATCGGCGGCATGCGCGCTGCCTCACGCTCGGCCAGCTGCGCTTGTGCAAACTGTGCGTAGTCGTGCTGCGCGAGTGCGGCGAACAAGGCGTGCGAGGCGAAGCGCGTTTGCACCAACACACGGCTCGGCAAGCCGGCCCGGCCCGCGCGACCGGAGACCTGCATCAAGGTCGCGAACAATCGTTCCGGGGCGCGAAAGTCATGCGACGCCAACTGGCCATCTGGATTGAGAACGACCACCAGCGACACGCGCTGAAAATCGTGCCCTTTGGCGATCATCTGCGTGCCTACCAGCACATCGACTTCCCCGGCATGCACCGCATCCAGTGCTTTGCTGGCAGCGTGCCGCTGTCGCGTCGAGTCGCGATCGATGCGGGCCACCTTGGCCAGCGGTAGCAGCGCCCGCAATGTTTCTTCGATGCGCTGCGTGCCCTGGCCGACTCCCTTTAGCTGTTGATTACCGCACGTGGGGCAAGCACGCGGCACCGGCGCGGTGTATCCGCAGTGATGGCAGCGCAGCGTCCGGTCCGGCTTGTGAAACACTGCAAACGTGGAGCAATGAGGGCAGTTCGATAGCCAGCCGCACGCTTCGCACGTCACCACCGGCGCATAGCCGCGCCGGTTCAAGAACACCAGCGACTGTTCGCCGCGATCGAAGGTGTCGGCCAGGGCCTGCGCAATCGGTGCCGACAATCCGTTCTGCGGCGGGTGTATCCGCGCGTCGATCAGCTCGAGCGCCGGTCGCTGCTGAGGCCCGCTGCCCAGGCCGACGCGCTCGGTGAGCTGCAGCAACCGATAGCGGCCGGCGCGTGCCTGCGCCCAGCTTTCAAGCGACGGCGTGGCCGAGCCGAGCACGATCGGAACCTCGAGCAATTGCGCACGCTTGACGGCGAGATCGCGCGACGAGTAGCGCACGCCTTCGCCCGCCTTGTACGACGGATCGTGTTCCTCATCGACCACGATGATCGAAAGCCGCGGCAGCGAGCAAAATACCGCGAGCCGGGTGCCCACCACAATGCGCGCCCGCCCTTCGTGCGCCGCGAGCCACGCGGCTGCACGCTCGGCATCCGCCAGGTTGCTGTGCAACGCCACCACGTGTTCTCCCGGAAAGCGCGCGCGCAGCAGCGATTCGAGCTGCGGCGTCAGGTTGATTTCCGGTACGAGCAGCAGCGCTTGCGCCGCCGCGTTCGCTTCGAGCGTGCGGGCGATCGCTCTCAGGTAAACCTCGGTCTTGCCGCTGCCGGTGACGCCGAACAACAGATGCGGCGCAAACCCCGATGCGGTCACCAGTGCGTTGATCGCAGAGAGCTGCGGCGCTGTAGGTTGCACGTGCGGCACGTCGGACTCGACCCAGCGTGGCGGTGCGCGCTCGCGCAAACGCGAGATGGATTGCGCGTAGCGCGCTCCAGGCACGCTGCGCA
>JACCSD010000235.1 GCA_013813185.1 Burkholderiaceae bacterium | reverse complement strand
TTCGCGAGACGCAGCCGAACGTTGCGACTATTGAAAAAGTGTTCGTCAACGTCAATCCGCAATCGACGCTGTTGCTGGGCCAGGCGCGCGGCGCGGCGATTTGTGCGGCCGTGACCGAAGGCCTCGTCGTCTACGAGTACGCCGCACTGCGTATCAAGCAGGCGGTGGTCGGCTTTGGCCGGGCGGACAAGCGCCAGGTGCAGTCGATGGTGCAGCGACTGCTCTCGCTCAACCGCGCGCCGACCAGCGACGCCGCAGATGCACTGGCGTGCGCAATCTGCCACGCACATTCCGCGAGCCTGTCGCTGGCGGTGCAGTTGAAGGCGGCCGTTGCGCCGCGCTCTCGCTCGCAGGCGAATGGCCGGCGCGCGTGGACCGCGCGCGTGCAAGGCCTCGAGTAGCGGTCGATGATTGGCCGTATCGAAGGTCGATTGCTGGAAAAGAATCCACCGGGAATTCTGGTGGATGCCAACGGAGTCGGTTACGAGATCGATGTGCCGATGAGCACGTTTTATCAGCTGCCGGCGATTTCGGAGCGCGTCACGTTGCTGACCCATTTGACGGTGCGCGAGGATGCCCATCAGCTTTACGGGTTCGGCACCAGCAGCGAGCGCGCGGCGTTTCGCGAGCTGATAAAAATTTCAGGCGTGGGCGCTCGCACCGCGTTGGCGGTGCTTTCCGGCCTCTCGGTCGACGAGCTGGCGCAGACGATCACGCTGCAGGAAAGCGCACGCTTGACGCGCGTGCCGGGCATCGGCAAGAAAACGGCGGAGCGGCTGCTGCTCGAGCTCAAAGGCAAGCTCGGGGCCGATTTAGGCGGCGCCAAGGCGAGCGCTGCGAGCGACGCTGCGGCTGATGTCATTCGCGCCCTGCTGGCGCTTGGCTACAACGAGCGCGAAGCGAATGCGGCGGTGCGCGGTCTACCCGCCGACACCAGCGTGTCCGACGGCATTCGTTACGCGCTCAAGTCCCTCGCGAAATGAGCGCTCGCCAAATGAGCAGGCCAAAGTGACCGAAGCCGAGCGCATCGTCGCGTCGGTTGCGACCTCGCCGAACGAAGAAGCGATCGAGCGCGCGCTGCGTCCGACGTCGCTGGCCGAGTACGTCGGGCAGCCGAAGGTGCGCGAACAACTGGCGATCTTCATCGAGGCTGCGCGCAATCGCGCCGAGTCGCTCGATCATGTTCTGCTGTTCGGCCCACCGGGTCTGGGCAAGACCACGCTGGCGCACATCATTGCGCGCGAGATGGGAGTCAGCCTGCGGCAGACATCGGGCCCGGTGCTGGAGCGGCCGGGCGATCTTGCCGCGATTCTGACGAACCTCGAAAAGAACGACGTGCTTTTTATCGACGAGATCCACCGGTTGAGCGCGATCGTCGAAGAAATTCTTTATCCCGCGCTCGAAGACTTTCAGATCGACATCATGATCGGTGAAGGTCCGGCAGCGCGCTCGATCAAGATCGATTTGCCGCCGTTTACGCTGGTCGGCGCCACGACGCGCGCCGGCATGCTGACCAATCCACTGCGCGATCGCTTCGGTATCGTGGCGCGCCTCGAGTTCTATTCGGCCGAAGAGCTGACGGCGATCGTGCAGCGCTCGGCCCGCTTGCTCAAAGCGCATCTGACGGACGAAGGTGCGCGTGAAATTGCACAGCGATCGCGCGGCACTCCGCGCGTGGCCAATCGGCTGCTGCGCCGTGTGCGGGATTACGCCGAGGTCAAAGGCACGGGCGAGATATCGCAGTCGGTCGCGGATGCTGCGCTGGCGATGCTGGAAGTCGACCGCTTAGGGTTGGACATCATGGATCGAAAGCTGCTGCTCGCAGTGATAGAAAAGTTCGCGGGAGGTCCGGTCGGTATCGACAACCTGGCTGCGGCGGTGGGCGAAGAACGCGACACCCTGGAAGACGTCGTCGAGCCGTATTTGATTCAGCAGGGACTGCTGCAGCGAACTCCGCGCGGCAGGGTCGCGGCAGTGACGGCATATCGTCACTTTGGGCTCGTCCAACCCCGAGGCAGCCGCAGCGCGGATGAGCTTTTTTGACGGGCCGAACGCCGAGAACCTGAGTTCGGCGCTGCTGCGATGCCGCAGCGTTGGCACCAACATTGCATAGTTTTGCCGGGTCAAACTGGCTAGAATCGCCGCCTTTTGCGCAGCGGGCCCAGGGGATTTGAATGGTCGGACTATCGAAGATAGTGAAAGAGGAGGGCTGAAGTGGACTTCTCTCAAGCGCAGCGCGATCCGACCCGGAGGTTTGTCGGCGTCGGCGCGGTTGTGGTTTTTCACATCATCATCGTGTATGCACTGATCACGGGCCTCGCGCGCAAGGTGGTCGAAGTCGTCAAGGGACCGATTGAGGTCAAGGTCATCGAAGAGGTGATCAAGAAGCCACCGCCTCCGCCCGAGTTGTTGCCCCCTCCGCCCAAAATGCAAGCGCCTCCGCCGCCTTTCATTCCGCCGCCGGAGATCAACATTCAGCCGCCCCCCACACCCGCGCCGACGATCACGGCGGTGACGCCCGAAGCCCCGCCGGCGCCTCAGGCGCCCGTTATTGCACCACCTCCTCCGGCTCCGGCTCCGGCTCCTCCGCCCCCGGCCGTACAAAGCGCCGCGGTCGTGTGCCCCAACTATCGGGAAGCACTGGGGTCGGTCGCTTACCCGCGCGAAGCGGCACTCGACAACATCCAAGGCGAAGTCTTGGCCGAGTTCACGCTTGGCGCCAACGGGCAGATACGCGACATCGTCATCAAAAGCTCGACGAATCGCATATTTAACAAGCCCGCGGTGCAGATGATCCAGACGAGGCTGAGCTGCAAGGGGCAAGGGCAGGACATCAAGTTGACCTTGCCGATCAGCTTTAAACTTAATTAACAAAAATGGCCAGGATGGCTCACGAGGCACCTGGCCACACAATCGTCCTACAAGGAGAACTTCAATGACCGGGTTTTTTCGCCGCCATGCGGCTGTGCTGATCGCAGTTGCGCTGGTTTCAGGGTTGGCGCCCAGCCTAACGGCGGCGCAGCAGGATCCAACCAAGTCCGCGCCGCCGGTCTTGGTCCCTCCCGCTGACACGCAAGCGGTGCCCGTCACGCCGGCACCCGCAGATGCAATGGCCCCGCCCGCTAAGTCCACGCCGGTCATCACCAAGGAAACTGTCGACAATCCCTACGGGCTGGAAGCGATTTTGCGACAGGGCGATTGGGTCTCGCTTGGAACACTGGCGATCCTCGGAATCATGTCGATGGGCACCTGGTACATCCTGATCGTGAAACTGTGGGAGCAGTACAAGCTGATGCGCGAAGGGCGCGACGTGCGCAGTGCGTTCTGGAAGGCGCCCTCGCTGCGCGAGGGTGCGACGCGGCTCGACAAGAAAAGCGCCTATCGATACATCGCTGAAACCGGTTTGGAAGCGAATGAGCACCACGAGGGTGCGCTGACCGAGAACATCGATCTGAATACGTGGGTGACGATGTCCGTCCAGCGTTCGGTGGATGCGGTGCAGGCTCGCACGCAAGACGGCTTGGCGTTCCTGGCTACGGTCGGCTCGACGGCGCCGTTTGTGGGACTGTTCGGCACGGTCTGGGGCATCTATCACGCGCTGACCGCGATCGGTATCGCGGGTCAGGCTTCGATCGATAAGGTCGCAGGCCCCGTTGGCGAAGCGCTGATCA
>JACCSD010000234.1 GCA_013813185.1 Burkholderiaceae bacterium | reverse complement strand
CGGCAAAGCCGGAAGTCCTCACGCTGGTGCGTGAAGCCGTCGGTAAAGTCAACGCCGATTTAGCCAGCGATCCGGCGCTCGCCAACGCGCAGATCCATCGCTTCATCGTGCTGCACAAGGAGCTCGACGCGGATGACGATGAACTGACGCGCACGCGCAAGGTTCGGCGCGGCTTTATTCAGCAGAAGTTCGATCAACTGGTGGATGCCATGTACGGCGGGTTGAGTCAGCAGTACGTCGAAACCGCGGTCAAGTTCGAGGATGGGCGCACCGGGAAAATCAACGCGACGTTGAAAGTCATCGACGCCGAAGTATTTCCTGCGTTGAAGAAGGCGGCGTAAGGGATGACTGCCAGTACGGTGGCAGCTATTGCATGCCTGGTAGTCGGCGTGGGTCTTGCGGCATGGTCATTGGCGAACGGTCAGTTGCTGCTCGCTGTGGTCGGCTTTGCATTGATCTTCACGTTCCTATATCTGGTGATCGAAGCCGCGAACAAGGCGGGCAAGCCGAAGCACGAGATCAAGCGCGCAGCGAACTCGGCTTGGAGCATGAAGGACGAGGCCAGCCCTCCGGGCCAAGAAAACGGGGGCCAGCGGTGAGTCGTGCGCGTCCCGACAATGGGGGCAAGGTGTTGTTGAACGTCGAAGATGTTTCCCTCGCGTTTGGCGGCGTCAAAGCGCTGCAGCAAGTGTCGTTTGACGTTTATGAGCACGAGATCCGCGCGATCATCGGGCCCAACGGTGCCGGCAAGAGCTCGATGCTCAACGTGATCAACGGCGTTTACACACCGCAGCACGGCCGCATTACGTATCGCGGCAAAGTGCGCGCCAACATGGACACCCACGAAGCCGCCGCCGCCGGTATTTCGCGCACGTTTCAAAGCCTGGCGCTGTTCAAGGGGATGAGCGTGCTCGACAACATCATGACCGGGCGCAACCTACGCATGAAAACCGGTGTGCTGCTGCAGGCCCTGCACCTCGGGCCCGGCAGGCGCGAAGAGTTGCGGCATCGCGAGTTTGTTGAACACATCATCGATTTTCTCGAAATTCAGGCGTATCGAAAAACCGCGGTCGGTCGGCTGCCGTACGGGCTGCAAAAGCGCGTTGACCTGGGGCGCGCGTTGGCGATGGAACCGCAGCTGCTGCTGCTCGACGAGCCGATGGCGGGCATGAACCTCGAAGAAAAAGAGGACATGTGCCGGTTCGTGCTCGACGTCAACGAAGAGTTCGGCACAACGATCGTGCTGATTGAACACGACATGGGCGTGGTGATGGACATTTCCGACCGCGTTGTCGTCCTCGACTACGGCAAGAAGATCGGCGACGGTATGCCCGACGAGGTTCGCAACAGCCAGAACGTGATTGACGCATATTTGGGCGTCGTCCACTGATGAGCAATTACCTGTTAAAGAACTGGGCCGTCGTTGCTCTGATCGTTGCGTTGATCATCGGCATGGTGCTGCCGCTCGCCACCGGCATCACTGCTCCCGGCTTCTACTTCGAGGTCATGCTCGGCGGCTTGATGTCGGGCGTGCTGTATTCGCTGGTGGCATTGGGCCTGGTGCTGATTTTCAAGGCGTCTGGCGTATTCAATTTCGCGCAAGGCGCGATGGTGTTGTTCGGAGCGCTGGCGGTGGCGCGCATGAGCGAGGTGATGCCGCTGCCGGTCGCATTCATCCTGGGCATCGGCGTGATGGCGATCCTGGCGTGGCTGATCGAGCGGCTGGTGTTGCGGCATCTGGTCAACCAGGACGCCGTGGTGCTGCTGATGGCGACCCTGGGCGTTTCGTTTTTCCTTGACGGCTTCGGACAAACCGTCTGGGGCAGCGACATTTATACGATCGACACCGGTTTGCCGAAGACTCCGGTGCTGGTGGCCGAGAATATTTTTCAAGGCGGCATTCTGATCAACACCGAAGACCTTGTCGCGGCAGCGGCGGCCGCGCTATTGGTGATCGCGCTGGCGTTGTTCTTCCAGAAAACGCCGACCGGACGCGCATTGCGCGCGGTTGCCGATGATCATCAAGCCGCGCAATCGATCGGCATTCCATTGAATCGTATCTGGGTGATCGTCTGGACCGTGGCTGGCTTTGTGGCGCTGGTCGCGGGTGTCGTATGGGGCTCGAAGCTTGGAGTTCAGTTCTCGGTATCGCTGGTCGCTTTAAAAGCGCTGCCGGTCGTCATCCTCGGTGGTTTCACGTCGGTCCCGGGCGCAATTCTCGGTGGGCTGATCATCGGGGTGGGCGAAAAATTTGCCGAGGTCTTTTTGGGACCCGTGCTGGTCAAGCAATTTGATCTGGCCGGCGGCGGCATCGAGAACTGGTTCGCGTATGTGCTGGCGCTGCTGTTCCTGCTGGTCCGGCCCGAAGGGTTGTTCGGAGAAAGACACATCGACCGCGTCTGATCATGCTCTACAGAGAAAACGGCCAATTCAAATCCAGCTACGCCGCTGATCAGCAGCTGCTTCCGATCGCGCAGGATCGCTGGTTTGTCATCGGGCTGATCGCATTCGCGTACCTGGCGGTGCCGGCGCTTGCGAGCGAATACATGTTTCGCGCGCTGATCGTTCCGTTCGTGATCCTCGCGATCGCGGCGATCGGACTCAACATTCTGGTGGGCTACTGCGGCCAGATCTCTATCGGAACGGCGGCTTTCATGGCAGTCGGCGCGTACGCGGCCTACAACCTGATGATCCGCATCGATGGCATGAATTTCCTGGTCGCGCTGTTTTTGGGTGGCGTCATCGCGGCCGCGGTCGGTGCGTTGTTCGGTATCCCCAGTCTTCGCATCAAGGGCCTTTATCTGGCGGTCGCCACGCTGGCGGCGCAGTTCTTCATCGATTGGCTTTTCGCGCGCGTCAAATGGTTCACCAACTATGCACCGTCGGGATCGGTGTCGACTTCGCCGATCGATCTCTTCGGTTGGGTCGTTGACTCTCCGGTCGACAAGTACTTGTTGGTACTGTCGGTCGCGATCGTGCTGACCTTGGCGGCGAAAAATATGGTGCGCGGGCACATCGGCCGCGCCTGGATGGCGACGCGCGATATGGACGTCGCCGCCGCGGTGATCGGCATCAAGCCGTTGACCGCCAAGCTTTCGGCCTTCGCGGTCAGCTCGTTTTATGCCGGCGTAGCGGGCGCTCTCTGGGGGTTTGTCCACCTAGGCGCGTGGGAGCCGTTGGCGTTCAATATCAATCTTTCGCTGAATCTATTGTTCATGATCATCATCGGCGGCATGGGTTCATTGCTTGGCGCATACTTCGGCGCGGCATTCATCGTCCTGTTGCCGATCCTGTTGAATCAGGTTCCGGGCGCATTAGGCGTGCCGATTTCAACCGCGCTGGCGTCGCACCTGGAGTCCATGATCTTTGGCAGCTTGATCGTGTTCTTTTTAATCG